>NZ_JAJSPA010000016.1:0-84175 GCF_021282295.1 Halomonas sp. G15
GGGTGGTCCATGGGGCGCTCCGGGTCAGCGAGGGGGCGTCTGTTCGGGATCCTGGGCGAGGCGATCGATCTCGGCGCGAAACTCGTCGATGTCCTGAAAGCGGCGGTAGACCGAGGCGAAGCGGATGTAGGCGACCTGGTCGAGGCCGCGCAGCGCGGCCATTACCGCCTCACCGATGTCGCGGGCGTGGATCTCGCGCTCGCCGCGGGCGCGCAGGGTCTGGCGGATGCGCTGCACCGAGGCCTCGATGGCCTCGGCGCTGACCGGCCGCTTCTCCAGGGCACGCAGCATGCCGGCGCGCAGCTTCTCCTCGTTGAAGGCCTCGCGGGAGCCATCACCCTTGATCACCCGCGGCATGATCAGCTCGGCGGTCTCGTAGGTGGTGAAGCGCTCGCCGCAGGCCACGCACTGGCGACGCCGCCGCACCTGGTCTCCCTCGGCGACCAGCCGCGAGTCGGTGACCTTGGTGTCGTGGGTGCCGCAGAAGGGACAGTGCATGGCAGGGTTCCAGAACGGGAAACGGGACTCGTCGCATTGTAGCGACTCGAGCCCCGCCCGCCCAGCGGTGCCTCCTCAGTGCCCCGCGTGCGACATGCCTTCGGCCTTCCCCTCGGGCATCTCCTCGGCCTTCTCCTCGGGCATGCCGTGGCCCATGGTCTCGATGCGGCGCACCGGGGCCGCCACCTCGAGGGTCTGGCCATCATCGAAGGTCAGGCTGAGCGCCACCTCGTCGCCCTCGTGGAGCGGCTCGACCAGATCGATCAGCATCAGGTGATAGCCGCCCGGGGCCAGTTGCGCGCCTTCGCCCGCCGGCACCGGGATCATCTCCACCTGGCGCATCTGCATCACCCCGTCCACGTCAACATGATTGTGGAGCTCCGCCACCCGGGCGGCTGGCGTGCTCGCCGCTACCAGGGCGCGATCGGCATCACCAGCGTTATGAAGCTGCATGAAGGCGGCGGTGGTGGTGGAGACCGGCGGCACGGCACGCACATGGGCGCCCTCGACGCTCAGTGTGTCGGCCAGCGCCGCGCTGCTGGCCAGGCCGGCAACCAGGGCGAGCAGCGGGCCGCGCCAGGACAGGGAAAAACGTGGCAGCATGCAGATGATCCTCTCGATGACGGGAACCTGAGGTCACAGCATAGGTCAGGAGACGCGGCATGTTCGCGCTTGCGACATAACGCCCCAGCGCGATGGAGATTAATGCACCGCTAATCACCGGCTGTCAGGCTCTGCTCCTGGCGGCATGACCGCCCCACATTTCCGGCAAGGAGCCTTTCGCCATGCAGGCATTGAACCAGAGCATCGCCGTGGGTCCCATGGGATTCTCGATCGGCCAGTTGCTGATCATCCTGGCCTTCGGCATCGCCCTGTTGACCGGGGCACTGATCGGCCGACGCCACCGCACGCCCACGGCCGACACCCTCTTCAACCTGCTGCTGATCGCCCTGGTCGGCGCGCGCCTGGTGTTCGTGGCGCGCTACTGGGGCAGCTACGACGGCGTCCTTTCACTGCTGGATATCCGCGATGGCGGCTTCGACCCCCTGGGCGGCCTGGTAGCCGGCCTGGGCTATGCCACCTGGCGGCTGTGGCGCTCCCCCCGCCAGCGTGTGCCGCTGGGCGGCGCGCTGCTGGCCGGCGCCCTGGCCTGGGGGCTGACCGCCGGCCCGCTGCTGCTGATGGAAGATCGCGGCCGCCCGCTTCCCGACACGCCCCTGACCACCCTGGCGGGCGAGGCCACCGATCTGCCGGGCCTGGCCGAGCGTCAGGGCCAGCCGCTGGTGGTCAACTTGTGGGCCACCTGGTGCCCGCCGTGCCGGCGCGAGATGCCGGTATTCGAGCAGGCCCAGGACGAGGCCAGCGACATCACCTTCGCCTTCGTCAACCAGGGAGAGGATGTGGCGCTGGTGAACCGCTTCCTCGATGAACAGTCTCTGGAACTGGACAACGTGCTGCTCGATGCACGCACCGCCCTGGGCGACGTGACCGGCGCCATGGCCATGCCCACCACGCTGTTCTATGACGCCGAGGGGCGTCTGGTGGATACCCACTTCGGCGAACTCTCCCACGCCACCCTGCGCCAGGGACTGGAACGTCTGCGCTGACGCCCTGCTTCGAGACACTTCACCTCAGCCTTCACGACAACCGTCACAAGGACCCACAATGCGACACACACTCAAGTTGCCGGCCATCGGCGCCCTGACCCTGGCCTTCATGGCTCCGGCCCTGGCCAATGATGACCTGCCCGCCCCGGTGGCCGCCCTCACCGAGCAGGGCCTGACCATCCACGGCGAGTTCGAGGGCCCGGCCGGGTTGACCGGTTACGGCGCCAGCCACTCCGCCGGCGAAGTGGCCATCTACCTGCTGCCGGGTGGCGAGCACGCCATCGTCGGCACCCTGGTCGATGCCGAAGGCAACAACCTCTCCGAGCCCGCGCTGGACAAGCACGTGCGCGCCGCCCAGTTCGCCGAGGTGTGGCAGGACCTGGAGGAGAGCCACTGGATCGCCGATGGCGACCCCGATGCCGAGCATGTCGTGTATACCTTTACCGATCCCAACTGCCCCTACTGTCGCCAGTTCTGGCACGACGCCCGCCCCTGGGTCGAGGCCGGCAAGGTGCAGCTGCGCCATATCATGATCGGCGTGCTGGCCTCGGACAGCCCGGCCAAGGCCGCCGCCCTGCTCGGCGCCGACGATCCCGCCGCCGCCCTCCACGCCCACAGTGGCGACGGCGAGGAGATCGAGGCCGGGCCCCAGTCACGCGAGGTCGAGGAGCAGGTCTACGCCAACAACCAGCTATTCGACTCGCTGGGCTTCATGGCCACCCCGACCACCCTCTTCCGCAACGGCGACCGGGTCGATCGCATCGAGGGCGTGCCCAGCCCCGAGCGCCTCGAGGAAGCCATGGGCGGCCCGGCGCCCTGACGCTGGCCGACACGCAGGCAGCCTCGTAGCCGCCTGCTGACACATAACAAACGGGCCCCACTGCCAATGGCAGCGGGGCCCGTCGCTTTCACTCGTTGTGGATCAGCCGTCGGTGGAGGTGGGGTTCTCTCCGTAATCCGCATGGTCGCCGAGACGCTGGCCATCGACCTCATCACCATAGAAGCCATGGTGATTGTGGAAGATCTCGTCGGTCTCATCCAGCGACTCGAGGTCGCGACGACGCGGATCCTGGGGACGCTCATGGCTGTTGATGAAGGCAGCCACATCCCAGGCCTCCTGGTCCGAGAGCGAGTAGGGCTTGCCCAGCGGCATATTGGCCTTGATGAAGTTGGCGGCGGTGTTCACCCGGTGCATGCCGGCACCCCAGTTATAGGAACCGTCACCCCACAGCGGCGGGAAGACCTGGCGTTCGCCGACCTTCTGGCCCTGGCCATCGTCGCCGTGGCAGACCGCACATTGCTGGGCATAGACTTCAGCCCCACGCTCGCGGTCGGCACCCTGCTCGGTCTCCTCAAGCTTGGGATAACCGCGACCCGGCATGGACTCGTTGATCGGCGCGCCAGTCGCCATCCAGTGCAGGTAGGTCTGCATGGCAACCAGCGGCTCGCTGCCATTCTCCGGCGGCTTGCCATTCATGGAGTAGGTGAAGCAGCCCTGGATACGCTCGGCCAGGGTGTTGACCTTGTCGTTCTTGCCACGATAAACGGGGTAGACACCGAAGGAGGCCCACATCGGCGCCGAATTGGCGAGGCGGCCGGCATCGAGGTGACAGTTGGAGCAGTTCTGGTCGTTGAAGACGTACTCCCCCCGCAGCTCCTGGGTGTTGAGGAAGAGGTCACGGCCCCGGCGCACCATATCGCCGTACTGGTTGTCGGGGATGTCACCCTCGTGGGGCGGCTGGAAGGTGACCTCACCCTCGGGTGCCTCGGGCAGCGGGATCTGGTAGTCGCGCTCGGTCGCGTCATCTTGGGCCAGGGCGGCCAGGGGAAGGCTCAGGGCCGAGGCCAGAGTGCCGGCCATCAGCAGGTGGAATATACGCTGGCTCATTGACCGTCCTCCTCTTGTGCCGCGTCGTTCTGCTCGGCGAGACGCTCCGGCAGGGTGGCATAGTAGTCGGCGATCATGCCGATCTGCTCCTCGTCGAGGCGCTTGGCGATGCCCACCATCAGACCATTGGGATCATTGCGCCGCGTGCCCTCGCGCCAAGCCTGGAGCTGCGTGGCGATATAGTCCGGATGCTGGCCTGCCAGCGGCGGGAAGGTGGCCCCGACGCCCTGCCCGTTGGGGCCGTGGCACTGGCTGCAGGCCGGGATCATCTTGTCCTCGGCCCAGTCACCGCGCTCTGCCAGCCACTCCGCCTCGTTGTTCGGATCGGCTGCATGATAGGCCGTGGGCAGTTCCGGCCAGGGCTCCATTTCGGCGTAGTAGGCGGCCACATCGGCGATCTGCTGTTCATCGAGCATGTTGACGAAGGGCAGCATGGTGGCGCTCTCGCGACGCCCCTCCTTCACATCGTACAGCTGCTTGACGATGTACTCGGCCGGCAGCCCGGCCAGGCGCGGCCAGGATTCCCCATTGGGGTTGTTCATGCCCATGCCGTCGGCCTGGTGACAGGCCACGCAGGTTCCCGCGACCCCCTCACCACGCGCGGCGTCCCCCTCGAGCGCCACGGACTGGCCGGCGGCCAGGCTGGCGCCCAGCAGCAGGCCGAGCCCACTCAAGATCCTCTTGCTGGTCGTCATCAGGTAATCCCCTTGTTGTTTCATGGCCCCTCAGAGGGCCACGGTATTAGCCTGCACCGGGAAGGTCAGGCGAGCCTCCAGCCCACCCCTCGCGGGACGGACAAACTTCAGGTCACCGCCGAAGCGCTCGGCGATGGCCACCACGATGGCCAGCCCCAGGCCGCTGCCGTGCTGCTTGCTGGCACGCCAGAAGCGTCTGGCCATCTGCTCCAGGGCTTCGTCATCGACCCCGGGCCCCTGGTCGATCACCCGGAATGTCAGGGTATTGTGGTCTTCGTACTCCACATCGAGGGTGACTCGTGACCCCTCGCCGCCGTGGCGGAGCGCGTTGTCGATCAGGTTGCGCAGCGCGGTCACCGCCAGCTCCCGTGGCAGCGCAAGAGGTGCCTCGGGCCACGCCTCGGGCAGTTCGAAGCGCGCGGTCGCTGCACCGCTGTCGCGCAGCGCCAGGGCCACCACCTCGGCCGGGCGGCACAGGGTGCCGTCCTCGAAGGCCAGTCGCCCCTCCACCCGCGCCAGCATCAGCAGCTGGTCGAGTATCCGCGCCAGGCGCTCGACACCCTCCTCAGCGTAGCCGACGGCATCACGCGCCGCTTCACCCTCTACCCGGCTGGCCACCTGCAGGTGGGTCTTGATGGCGGTGAGCGGCGTGCGCAGCTCATGGGCGGCATCGTTGGTGAAGCGCTGCTCGCGAACGATGGCCTGCTGGACGCGGGCCAGCAGACCGTTGAGGGTCTCCACCAGCGGACGCAGTTCGCTGGGCACCCCATAGGTGGCCACCGGCGCCAGGGCATCCGGATGGCGACGCGCCAGGGAGTCGCGCAGCCGGGCGATGGGCGACAGGCCACGCACCACACCGATCCACAGCGCCACCAGACTGCCCAGCATGGCCACCACGAAGGGCACCGTGGCCACCTTGATGACGTTGCCGAGCAGCAGGTCACGCTCATCCATGCGGTCGGCGGTGGTGATGGTCAGCCCGCCACGCTCGTAGGTGAACACCCGCCAGGTCACGCCGCCCTCTTCACGGTAAGCATGCCCACCGACCTCACCCACCGCCAGGATCGACTCCAGGTCGGTGTGGGTACGCGCCATGATCTCGCCGCGCGGCGAGTGCACCTGGCAGGCCAGCCCCTCGATGGGTGGGATCGACAGTGCCCGCCGGTCGGCCTCGAGCCACACATCCTGGGGCAGCTGCGCCATCAGCCCCGCCACCATGCGCGCCGATTGGGCGAGACGCTGGTCAAGGGTAGCCACGAACTGCTCCTCCAGGTCGCGCAGCAGCCAGGCAGCGGCCAGCCCCCAGAGCAGCACCAGGGTGACCCCGAGGGTCACCAGCAGCCGCGTGCGCAGGCTCACGGACGCCCCTTCTCGCCAGACTCACCCAGCGGCGGCCCCAGCCGGTAGCCCAGCCCGCGCACCGTCTCGATCACCTCGCTGCCGAGCTTGCGACGCAGATGATGGATATGCACGTTGAGGGCGTTGCTCTCCACATCCTCGCTCATGCCGTAGAGGCTATCCTTGAGCTGGTCCGCCGAAAGCACACTGCGCGGCGCCTGCAGGAAGGCCTCCAGCAGCACCAGCTCGCGGCGCGAGAGGGCCACCGGCCTACCGCCGAGAGTGACCTCCCGGGCCACCGGGTCGAGGCACAGGGCGCCGTGCTCGATCAGCGGATGCGAGCGCCCCGCCGCGCGGCGCAACAGCGCCTGCAGCCGGGCCACCAGCTCGTCGAGGTCGAAGGGCTTGACCAGATAATCGTCGGCACCGCCCTGCAGGCCGGCCACCCGGTCGCTGACCGCATCGCGGGCGGTCAGCACCAGCACCGGCGTGGTCACCCCGGCGTCGCGCCACTCCTCGAGCAGGCTCAGGCCATCACCGTCGGGCAGGCCGCGGTCGAGGATCACCACATCGCTGTCGACACTCTCCAGGGCACGACGCGCCTCGGCAATGGAGGCCACATGATCGACGACATAGTCGTGCACGGCGAGCCCGGCGCGAATGCCTGAGGCCACCAGGGCGTCATCCTCGATCAGCAGTACGTGCATGGCATAAGGTCCTCTCGTTGTGCGACATCCTGTCACTAGGCCATTAAGCCTGCGTTAATGGTTATGAACATATAAGTCGGAACCGGCGATCCATTGGTCGTATACGACGACTCCCCCGCTGGCGGGGCCTGCGGGGGAGTCGCTTGATACAGGACAGGTTCAGCTGCGCGCAGGAATCGCCCTGGCCAGGAACCAGCCGGCGACCATTGCCACCAGCATCGCCACCAGCGGCAGGGTCAGACCGGCGATGGAGGCGATCGCCGGGCCTGGGCAGTAGCCGGAGAGCCCCCAACCGATGCCGAACAGCGCCGAGCCGCCGATCAGCCGGGCGTCGAGATCCTGGCGGGTAGGCAGCTGGAAGGCCTCGGCATAGATCGGGTTGGGCCGCTTGAAGACCAGGCGGTAGCCGATAAAGTTGGTCACCACGGCACCGCCTAGCACGAACATCAGGGTCGGGTCCCAGGCGCCGGCGAGGTCAAGAAAGCCCAGCACCCGCGCCGGGTCGGTCATGCCGGAAACGGCAAGCCCCAGGCCGAAGATCAGCCCGGCGATATAGCCCATGAGCGTCTTCATGCGCCACCTCCGATCACGTGCCGAACCACGAAGACGGTGACGATCGCCATCACCAGGAAGGTGAGGGTCGCCACCAGCGAGCGCGGCGAGAGCCTGGCCAGGCCACACACCCCGTGGCCGCTGGTGCAACCGCTGCCCAGGCCGGTGCCCAGGCCCACCAGCAGGCCGGCGACGAGCATCAGCAGCACACCGCCGGCGGGTTCACCGATCACCTCTCCGGCGGCACCCGCCACATTGCCCAGGCCGCCGCCCAGCAACATCACCACGATGGGACCGCTGATCAGGCCAAGCAGGAAGGTGAGGCGCCAGGCGCTGTCGCCCTTCGGCCGAGCGGTGATCAGGGTGCCGATGATGCCGCTGATGCCGGCGATGCGGCCCAGGGTGGCCATCAGCCAGGTAGCTGACAGGCCGATCAGCACGCCGCCGGCCAGTCCCTGCAGGGATGAACTCCAGTCCACACTTTCTCTCCTTTAAAAACCTTGGGTAAGTCCTTCAGGGCATCCGCGGATGCGGCTGCGCCTCGTCGTCACGCGTCGCGCCCGGCACGGCGCCCAGCTGCATCTCGGCGCAGCGCCGCGACAGGCGGCCGTCGCCGACGCCGCGCAGCTCCTGCCAGGCATCGAAGGTACTGAGAAACACCTTGCCGGTCATCTCGTGACAGAACTCGGTGTGTTGCAGGCGATCCATCACCGGCCCCTTGACCTCGGCCAGGTGCAGCGCCACGCCGGAATCCTTGAGGCGAGCGTTGATCGCTTCAAGGCTCTCCAGCGCCGAGGCGTCGATGATGTTGACCGCCTGGCAGGCCAGCACGATGTGCTCGAGGCCAGGCTGGCGGGCGGCCAGCTCCATCACGGTGTCTTCCAGATAACGCGCATTGGCGAAGTAGAGGCTCTCGTCGACGCGCAGGATCGTCAGGCGCTCGTCGGTCTCCACGCGGTGGCGCTGCACGTTGCGGAAGTGCTCGGTGCCCGGCACGCGACCCACCACGGCGCTGTGGGGCCGGCTGGTGCGATAGAGGTGCAGCGCCAGCGACAGCCCCACGCCGACCATGATACCGCTCTCCACGCCATGGCCCAGGGTGACGGCGATGGTGGCCAGCATGGCGGCGAAATCACCCCGCGAATAATCCCAGGTGCGCTTGATCGCCGCGAAGTCGACCAGCGACAGCACCGCCACGATGATGGTGGCCGCCAGGGTGGCGATGGGCAGGTGGGCGATCAGCGGGGTGAGCAGCAGCGCGGCCACGCCGATGCCTACCGCGGTGAAGGCACCGGCGGCCGGAGTCTCGGCGCCGGCGTCAAAATTGACCACCGAACGCGAGAAGCCACCGGTGACCGGCATGCCGCCGGTCAGCGAGGCGGCGATGTTGGAGGTGCCCAGGCCCACCAGCTCCTGGTCGGGGTCGATGCGCTGGCGGCGCTTGGCGGCCAGGGTCTGGCCCACCGACACCGACTCCACGAAGCCGACGATGCTGATCAGCAGCGCGGCCACGAACAGCTGGCTCCACAGGCCGCTGTCGAAGCCGGGCAGGGTCAGCGGCGGCAGGCCGGCAGGCACCGCGCCGACCACCGCCACACCGTGCTGGTCCAGCCTCAGCCCCCAGCTGGCCAGGGTGGTCACCGCCACAGCAAGGATCGGCGCCGCCTTGGTCAGCATGTCCGCCGGACGCGGCGGCACCCCGAGCCGGCGCAAGGCAGGTTTGAGCCAGCGCCTGGCGGCATAAAGGAAGGCAAGCACCCCGAGGCCGATCACCAGGGTGGGCAGATTGACGCTGCCCAGCTGGCCACCCAATCCGACCACGAGCTCCAGCAGATTGTGGCCGCTCGCCTCGACGCCCAGCACATGCTTGAGCTGGCTGGCGGCGATGATCAGTCCCGAGGCGGTGATGAAGCCCGAGATCACCGGGTGGCTCAGGAAGTTGGCCAGGAAGCCCAGCCGCGCCACGCCCATCAGGGTCAGGATCAGGCCCGACATCAGCGCCAGCACCAGAGCCGCACCGAGATACTCCGGCGTGCCCTGGGGCGCCACCTGCCCCACTGCTGCCGCAGTCATCAGCGACACCACCGCCACCGGCCCCACGGCCAGGGTGCGGCTGGTGCCGAACACCGCATAGACCACCAGCGGCGTGATGCTGGCATAGAGCCCCACCTCGGGTGGCAGCCCGGCCAGCATGGCGTAGGCCAGCGACTGGGGGATCAACATGATGGTAACGATCACCGCTGCCAGCAGGTCGCTGGCCAGGGCGCTGCGCCCATAGTCGGGCAGCCACTGCAGGATCGGCAGATAGCGTTTCGGGTTCATCTCAACGCTGCCCGGCGGCGGCTTCCAGATGCGGCCGATGCTCTTCCAGATCATGGCCAGCGGCCCGCGCAGCGGCCAGCAGCGCCGGTATATCGCAACTCTCGCCCTGGCTGCGGGCACGGGCCCACAGGTGCACGGCACGCTTGCCGGTCTTGCAGAAGGCCAGGATCGGTGCCGGCAGTGTCTCCAGTGCCTCGCCGAAGGCGGCGATGTCCTCCTCCGAGTATTCGCCCGGTATCACCGGGATGCAGCGCCACTCGAGGCCGAGCTCGGCGGCACGCGCCTTGAGGGGACGGTCATCGGGGTGGTCCTCGGCCTCGCCAGGGCGGCGATTGCAGATCACCGAGCGAAAGCCGCGGCGGGCGACCTCGTCGAGATCTTCCGGGCTGACCGCGTCGGTGATGGCGAAGCCGGATTCGAGCTGATGAATCTGCATATCGACTGTCTCCTGAGCCTTCAGAACTTGTTGATCGGCACCTTGAGGTAGACCTGGCCGTTATCCTCGGCAGGGGGCATCTCACCGGCGCGCATGTTTACCTGCACCGAGGGGATGATCAGCCTCGGCATGCCCAGGGTGGCGTCGCGCTCGGTGCGCATCCTGACGAATTCTTCCTCGGCAATGCCCTCGTGGACGTGGACATTGTGGGCGCGCTGTTCGGCCACCGTGGTCTGGTGCTGGTACTCATCGCGCTCCGGCGCCTTGTAGTCGTGGCACAGGAAGAGGCGCGTCTCGTCGGGCAGCGACAGCACCTTCTGGATGGAGCGATAGAGGGTGCGCGCGTCGCCGCCGGGGAAGTCGCAGCGGGCGGTGCCGTAGTCGGGCATGAACAGGGTGTCACCGACGAAGGCGGCATCGCCGATCACGTAGGTCAGGCAGGCCGGGGTGTGGCCAGGGGTGTGCAGCACCCGCCCTTCCAGGTTGCCGATGGTGAAGGTGTCCCCCTCCTCGAAGAGGCGGTCAAACTGACTGCCGTCACGGGCGAACTCGGTGCCGGCGTTGAAGGCCTTGCCGAAGACGTCCTGCACCACGGTGATGTTGGCGCCGATACCGGTCAGCCCGCCCAGCGTCTCGTGCAGGTAGGGGGCGGCAGAGAGGTGGTCGGCGTGCACGTGGGTCTCGAGGATCCACTCCACCTCGAGGCCGTTGTCGCGTACGAAGGCGATGATCTCATCGGCGGAGCGCACATCGGTGCGCCCGGCGGCATAGTCGAAGTCGAGCACCGAATCGAGGATCGCGCAGGCGTTACTGTCGGGATCCTGCACCACATAGCTGAAGGTATTGGTGGGCTCGTCGAAGAAGTGGGTCACGATTGGCTGGGACATGGGAAACAACCTCCATCGGATGTCGCTGGCCGGAGTATGGAGACAGCATAGCCGAAAACATGTTCTAAGAATAGAATATTTAGCTATATAGGGGTCCCGCTACCCTCCTCCACGGCACGAGCCCCGGCGGCAGGGCCTTCGGGGCTCGTTGTTCCAGCGCTGCCGTACGCCTACTCCCAGGCAGCTCCTTCCAGGGCATCCAGGGGGATCTTGAGGTAGCGCTTGCCGTTGGCCTCAGGCTCGGGCAGACGCCCGCCACGGGTATTCACCTGGAGCGAGTGCAGGATCAGCTTGGGCATGGGCAGTTCGCTGTCGCGCTGGTCGCGCATCACCGTATAGTCATCCTCGGTGACGCTGCCTGCCAGGTGCTTGTTGGTTTCGCGCTGCTCACGCACCGTGCTCTCCCACTCCGGCTCGCGACCATCGGGCATGTAGTCGTGGCCGGTAAACAGCCGGGTGTCGTCGGGCAGTGCCAGGATCGCCTGGATGGAGCGCCACAGCTGGTGGGCATCGCCCCCGGGAAAGTCGGCCCGGGCGGTGCCGAAGTCCGGCTGGAAGAGGGTGTCATGGACGAAGGCCGCGTCGCCCACCACATAGGTGATCGAGGCCAGGGTATGCCCCGGCGAGAACATCACCCGCACCTCCAGATCGCCGATGGCGAAGGTGTCACCCTCGGCGAAGAGGCGGTGCCACTGGGAGCCATCGGCAGGGAAGTCGGGCCAGTGGTAGATCTTCTTCCACAGCTTCTGCACCTCCACCACCTTCTCGCCGATGGCAGTGGGCGCCCCGGTCTTCTCGCTCAGGTACTGCGCCGCCGAGAAGTGGTCGGCATGAGGGTGGGTATCGAGCACCCACTCCACCTCAAACCCCTTCTCCTTCACATAGGCGAGCAGCTCATCGGCATGGTGGGTAGCGGTAGCGCCGGACTTCTCGTCGAAGTCATGGACCGGGTCGATGATGGCGCACTTGCCGGTGGCCGGGTCACTGACCACGTACTGGATGGAGAAGGTCCGCGGGTCGAAGAAACCGGCGACCTCGGGGCTGCCGACTCCGGTGCTGGGCGAGAGGGCAAAGGTCTTCATGGGATACCTCCGAGAGCGTATTAAGTGGGTCGATCATCAATCGATAAATATGGAATAAGCTTAGCTTAAAATGGACTATATGGCGATTGTGCCACTGCATGGGGTCGATAGCCCTTCCGCGACAACCTCCGCAGGGGAGAACTAACGCACAGCGCCCGCAACCAGAAGGCCGCGGGCGCCGCGCATCGTTAGCCGGCTGGAGCCGGCGGTGGCTATTTCTTCAGCTTGCAGGTATTCACGCCCAGCAGCTTGTAGGCCGGGCAGAAGTTGAACAGACCGGTGGCCAGCGGTACCACGCCGATCCAGCCCCAGGCACCGATGGTGCCGGTCAATGCCAGCAGGATCAGCACGATGCCGACCACGATACGGGCAATCCTGTCGATACCACCTACGTTACGGGTCATGGCGTTCTCCTCGATGCTTGGGAGCAAAAGTTGCTTGGATTCAGAAGGTAAAGACCGGAACAGTCGGGTCTCGCATCAGCTCGGCGATCGGGCCCGGTGCGGCGATGCCCACCCCCTCGCGCAACACCTCCTCACCATAGTCGCGGTTGGGCAGATAGATGGCGCAGACGTCCACCTGAGCACCATTCCCCATCAGCATCTGCATGATGCCCTCGGGGGTCACCTGACCGGCGGGGTTGCTCGGCGGGGTATTGATGGGCTGGGCGCTCTGGTAGCCCTCTACTGCCAGGTCACCGGCCTGGTCGCAGAGCAGCAGCTGGAGGTCGGTGCCCTGCTGCTGCATGGAATTGGCGAGGATCATGGCCATGCCCTGGGTCTCCAGGGAGTCACTGGTCAGGATCATCAGTGCCTTGTCGCCGGCGGCCTTGTCACCCTCGGCCTCCCCTCCATGGCTGTCGGCCAAGGCGTTGGCGCCGAAGGCAATAGCACCCGTGGCCAGCACCATACTCAGGGTCGTCTTGAAACTCATGATCCTCTCCTTGCTTGGGTCGAAGACTTGCGTGGAAATCTCTTGGCGGAAAACGTCTTGGCCGGGCAATGCTTGTCAGGAACACCCTCCCCGGAAGCGCAGGCAGGCCACCTGCCCCACCCGCGTGCCGATCATCGGGCTACTCGGCGGGCTGCCAGGCAACCTCGGGGTCGATCTCGTAGCTCCACGGCAGGCCGGAGTTGCGCCAACCATTTACGGCGCGCACGCCCTTCGAGTCGCCCTCCTCGAGCTTGCCGCCCTCGAAGCCATCGGTCACCGAGTAGACCTGGCTGAAGCCCATCTCGGCGATGGCATCGGCGGCGGGGGCGCTGCGCGTTGAACCCGAGCGGCACATGACGATGATCGGGTCATCCTCGGCTACCCCCAGCGCCTCCAGTTCGGCGCGCATCTGGGTGTCAAAGTCGGTGTTCTTGACCATCGGCCAGCTCTTCGTCTCGGCGTCGAAGTTGTCGCGATCGGCCAGCACCCAGGGCACGTGGATGTCGGTGGGCTCGGCGAAGCCGGTGAACTTGATCTCTACCGGGTCACGCACGTCGATCAGCACCGCCCGGTCGTTCTCCTGCATCAGCTCCCAGGCCTCGGCAGCGTTGACGTAGAGCCCAAGCGACGTCTCGCGATAGGCCTCGGCCTCCTCGGCGAAGGCCGGCCCACCCGCCAGCATGGCCGCCATGACAGAGCCCGCCAGCAGAGTCTTCATCGCTGCTTTCATAACCACTTCCTCTAACGCTATGACATAACTCAATGTTAATCCCAGCGTAGTCCAGAAGCTGCCGCGTCGGCATGAGGCATGTGGCCGCACCTTGATGTGTATCAACAGGAATGCAGCCACCCAGGCGCGGGACAACGTGCCGCAGCCAGAACGTGTGTGAAACGGGCATCATGCACCGAGCTCAACGACACCACTGGCGGAGGCACGCATGTCCCGAATCTGGCAATGGATCACCCTGCCCTATCGGCGCTACCCCTTGTTGACCGGCATCCTGATGCCGCTGGCACTGGTGGCGGCCTTCATGCTGGCCCCCGGCCTCATGGCACCGGAGCCGGAGACGGTGGATCCGCTGGGTCGAACGGCGCTGACCCTGGCCGCCGAGAACGGCGAGACCGAGAGGGTATTGGTGATGCTCGACGACGGCACCGCGGTGGATGCCAGCGACCGCTGTGGGTGGACAGCCCTGATGAAGGCCGCCGCCAACGGCCATCTGGAAATGCTCGAGGCGCTGCTGGCCCGCGGTGCCGATACCGAGCACCGCGACCAGGCCGGTTACACGGCGCTGCTGGTGGCGGTGGTCAACAACCAGGCGACCACCAGCCGCGCACTGCTTGCGGCCGGCGCCGATGTCGATGCCGTGGATGATGAGGCGGGCTGGTCGAGCCTGACATGGGCCGCCAAGGATGGCCGCCCGGAGCTGGTCGAGCTGCTGCTGGCGCAGGGTGCCGACCCCGCCCATGTGGCCGGCGACGGCACCACGCCGCTGCACTGGGCGAGGGAGAATGGCCATACGGAGATCGCCGCGCGCCTGGAAGCCGCCGGCGCCGGCGAGTAGCCCGTCTCAGGCCGGCTCGGCCGGCCCAAACAGGCGATCCGAGAAGCGCACGTACCAGGCCGCGGACTGCACCTGGATGATGTAGGCCAGGGCGATCAGCAGGGCGGCGTCGGTTCCGGCCTCGCCGAAGGCGTTCATGGCAAGCGCCAGGGCGATGGAGAGGTTGCGCATCACTGTGCCATAGACCAGGGCGATGCCGTCGCCGCGCGACAGCCAGGCCCGGGCCACCAGGGTGCTGATCAGGTAGTTGACGGCGTAGAGGATCAGCAGCGGCACGGCGATATCCAGCAGCAGCCCGGGGCTTGCCAGCAGGTCATCGGCCTTGAGCGCCATGGCCACGAAGACGATGCCCAGCACCCCCAGGGTGGAGAGCGGCGGAAAGCGCGGCGCCCACTGCTTGCGAAAGCCCTCGGCGCCATGGCGCTTGATCAGGAAGTGTCGCGTGAGCTGGCCGGCCAGCATGGGAATGCCCACCACCAGGATGATCTGGCGGAACACCGCCACCAGATCCACCGGGATTGCCGCCCCCATCAGCCACTTCACGTAGATCGGCGTGGCCAGCGAACCCAGGATCAGACCGACCACGGTCATCTTCACCGCCGCCGGCAGGTTGCCGAGCGCGAAGCCGGTCCAGGAGATGGTCATGCCGCTGGTCGGCAGCAGTGCGGCCAGCAGCAGCCCCAGCGCCAGGTAGGGCGCATCGGCAAACCACCACAGACCCAGCCCGAAGGCCACGAAGGGGATCACCGCGAAGTTGATCAGCTGGGCCAGCCCCTGGGCGCGGCCGTCGCCGCCCATCAGCAGTTCACGCAGGCGCAGGTTGACCATCATCGGGTAGATCATCAGCAGGGTCAGCGGTATCACCAGCATCGAGAGCCAACCCACCGGCGCCATGGCACCGAAGGCCAGCCCCAGCAGAAGGGTCACCGGTATCGCCACCACGAGATTGCGCGTCAGCGCCTGGATTACACCCATCATGCTCATTCCTCCCGCTCCATCGATACCGTCACGCTGCGCCTCGACCCGCGTGACGACAAGACGGCAGGTTGTCGCGGCAACCTAGAGCTCGATGCGATCACCGTAAGCGGGAATCTCCGCCTCGATCTCGCTCTCGGCCAGCGCCGCCTGGAGCACCTTCTGGGTCTCGGGCTCGCCATGCACCAGGTAGAAGCGCGGACGATTGCGGAAGGCCCCGGCCCAGCCGATCAGCTGACTCTGGCCGGCATGGGCCGAGAAACCACCGATGGTATGCACCTTCGCCTTCACCGCCAGGTCGTGGCCGAACACGCGGATGCGCTCGGCGCCGTCGACGATCTGGCGACCGATGGTGCCACCGGCCTGGAAGCCGACGATCACCAGCCGGGTGGCAGGTTTCTCCAGGTTGTAGCGGAAGTGGTGGACGATACGCCCACCGTTGCACATGCCTGCACCGGCGATGATGATCGCCCCGCCGTGGATGCGGTTGATGGCCATGGACTCCTCCACGGTGCGGGTCATGCGCAGCACCGGCAGGTACTGGCCGGGGTCACCGCTGGCCGCCTTGTTGAGCACCTTGAGGTCCTCGGGGTCGAGCGCCTTGCGCGCCCGGTGGTAGAGCTCGGTGACCCGGATCGCCATGGGGCTGTCGAGGAACACCATCTGCTGGCGCAGCCGCCCCTCGTGGTAGAGCACGCTGAGGTGGTAGAGGATCTCCTGGCTGCGCCCCACCGCGAAGGCGGGGATCAGCACGTTGCCGCCGTCGGCATGGGCCTGCTCCAGCACGCCGGCGAACTCCTCAAGGGTCTCCTCCAGGGGGCGGTGGTCACGGTCGCCGTAGGTGCTCTCCATCAGCACCAGGTCGGCTTCGTACAGCTTCTCGGGGTCCTTCATCAGCACCGAGCTGGGGTTGCCCAGGTCGCCGGAGAACACAAGACGCTTCTCCTGCCCGCCGGAGGGGATGGTGAGCTCGACGATCGCCGAGCCGAGGATATGGCCGGCGTCGCGGAACACCAGGGTCACGCCGCCGGGCAGGTTGACCGGCTGGCCGTAGGGGTGGGAGACGCACTGGGCAAGCGTCTGTTCCACGTCATCGAGGTCGTAGAGCGCTTCCACCAGGGGCCTGTCGTGGCGGCTGCGCCACTTGTTCTCCCACTCGATATCCTTGGCCATCACGAAGGCCGCATCCTGGAGCATGATCTCCAGCAGGTCGCGGGTGCCGCGGGTACAGTGAATGGGCCCGCGATACCCCTCGCGCACCAGCTTGGGCAGCAGGCCCGAGTGGTCCAGATGGCCGTGGGAGAGCACCACCGCCTCGAGCTCCTTCACCAGCTTGCCGAAGGGCTTCTCGTTGGCGCGGTCGGCGTCGGCCCCGCCCTGGTGCAGGCCGCACTCTAGCAACAACCGGTGGGGCCCCTGCTCGCCGTCCACCTCGAGCAGGTAGCGGGACCCGGTGACTTCCCCCACCGCGCCCAGAAAGGTCAGTGTCGACATGTGCATGCTCTCCTTGGCCAGCAGAATTGCCTCTCCTTGCAGCATAATGGTTCGGGGCGAGGGTGCACATCCGAACTTGACGATATGTCATATCGCCCTGCATAAGATGTCATAACGACCACGCCCCGCGCCGTTGTCACGGCGCGGGGCGTGGTCGTCTATAATGGTCGGCCCCGGTGGCAGGCGCCTGTCATCGATCAGCGATAGACCGGGAACTTGGTGCAGACGGTGGCGACCTTGGCCTTGACCTCGGCCTCGATGGCGGCGGAGTCTTCGCCCTTGGCCATCACGTCGAGGATGTCGCAGATCCAGCCGGCGAGGTCCTTGCACTCACCTTCACCGAAGCCGCGGGTGGTCACCGCCGGGGTGCCGATACGCAGGCCGGAGGTGACGAAGGGGCTCTGCGGGTCGCCGGGCACGGCGTTCTTGTTGACGGTGATATGGGCGCGGCCCAGGGCGGCGTCCGCATCCTTGCCGGTCAGCTCCTGCTTGATCAGCGAGAGCAGGAAGAGGTGGTCCTCGGTGCCGCCGGAGACCACGTCATAGCCGCGCTCGAGGAACACGCCGGCCATGGCCTGGGCGTTCTTGACCACCTGTTGTTGGTAGGCCTTGAACTCGGGGGCCATGGCCTCCTTGAAGCAGATCGCCTTGGCGGCAATGACGTGCTCCAGCGGGCCACCCTGGCTGCCCGGGAAGACGGCGGACTGCAGCTTCTTCTCGATCTGCTCGTCGCCCTCGCTGGAGAGGATCAGGCCGCCACGCGGACCGCGCAGGGTCTTGTGGGTGGTGGTGGTCACCACGTGGGCGTGGGGCAGCGGCGTCGGGTAGACGCCAGCGGCCACCAGGCCGGCCACATGGGCCATGTCGACCAGCAGGTAGGCGCCCACCTCGTCGGCGATCTCGCGGAACTTGGCCCAATCGATGATCTGGGAATAGGCGGAGAAGCCGGCGATGATCATCTTCGGCTGGTGCTCGCGGGCCAGCTTGGCCACCTCGGCGTAGTCGATGCGGCCGGACTCGTCGATCCCGTACTGCACTGCGTGGTAGTGCTTGCCGGAGAAGTTGGGCTTGGCGCCGTGGGTGAGGTGACCGCCGGCGTCGAGGCTCATGCCGAGCACGGTGTCGCCCGGCTTGACGAGCGCCTGGAAGACGGCGCCGTTGGCCTGGGAGCCGGAGTGGGGCTGGACGTTGGCGTAGGTGGCGCCGAACAGCTCCTTGGCGTAGTCGATGGCCAGCTGCTCGACGATGTCGACATATTCACAGCCGCCGTAGTAGCGCTTGCCGGGGTAGCCTTCCGCGTACTTGTTGGTCAGCTGGCTGCCCTGGGCCTCCATGACCCGGGGGCTGGCGTAGTTCTCGGAAGCGATCAGCTCGATATGGGCCTCCTGGCGCTGCACTTCCTTCTGCATGGCGTCAAAGAGAGCATCATCGAAACCGGCAATCGTCATGTCACGGCTGAACATCGGCGGGAAACCTCATATCACGGGGGTAAGGTGAATCACGGCATGATACCCCAGCCCCCCGCCCCTTTCACATGAAACGACGTCATCCCGGCCCGCACCGCATTCATCTTGCCTTGCCGGCTGACGGGCTCAGCGTGTCTCCACCTGCATGGCGAAGCGTTCGGGCAGCGCCAGGGGATCCTCGGCGAAGCTCTCGAGGCGCTCCTCCGCGGGCAGATCCAGGGTGACCACCAGCTCCTCGGCGCCGCCGGCCATGAGGTCGACCAGGCCGTTGAGCAGGTCGCGCACCTGGGGACCGAACATCATTCCGAAACCCTCGGCCTGGGTACCCGCCTGCTCGAGATACTGGGCCTTGCTGATCCCCTCCATGGTGGCGCCCAGGGTCGCCAACCGGGCGAAGAGCCCCCGCTCGGCGAGACGCAGCTCGAACCGGCCGCCACCCAGGGCAGCCTCCTCCAGCAGCGTCCCGTCGGCCAGAAGCGTGGCGACCTCCGCTCCTTCGGGCAGGGCCAGCAGGCTCTCCAGGTCGATCGCCATGACCAGGGCATCACGCAGGGTCAGCTCACCGTCACTGAACAGCCGTCCCGTCTGCTCGTCCTCGGGCTCCCAGCGGGCATCGAAACCGGCATCCAGGTGCAACTGGCCGCTGCCGTCGGTGAGCACATTGCTGGCCATGCGCAGGCGGGTGCGCTCCTCCTCGGGGGAGAGCGTGATCAGGCGGTCCAGGTCGACCGCCAGGGCCTCGAGGGCAAGCCCGCCCTGGCCGTCCTCGAAGTCGCCATCCAGGTCGAGACTGGCCAGGGAGGCGAGCATCCCCTCGGGGTGTTCCAGGCTGAGCTCGGTGAGGGTCATCACATCGAGCCACTCCTCCGCCAGCGCCTCGTCGTCCCGGGGCGGCACGGCGCTGCCGGGATCATCCAGCACGATGCGCGCGACGCCCAGTACCAGGGAGGCCTCCAGTTCCTGCGGGGCGTCCTCCAGGCGAATGCCCTCCACGCGAATGCCCTCCAGCGTGACGGAGTCCGGGCGCTCGTAGTCACCCTTCACCACGTAGCGGTCGATCCACAACGCCTCGCCGTCGGGGCCCTCGAAGCGCAGCTCCTCGGCACGGGTCTCGCCACCCAGCAGCGAGGTGGAGAGGTCGCCAATGACAAGCTCGCCTTGCTCGGCGACCAGGGCCCGCAGGTCGCTCTCGAGACGCTCGGTATCGGCGAATGCCGGGGCGCTGGCCAGCAGGGCAAATGCCAGAGGCAGCGCCAGGCACGGCGGGGCAGGATTCGGGAAACGCATGGGATCACCTCCGTGTGTGATCGAGCTGAGTGATCGTGGGGTCTGGCAGCAGTCTAGCCTAACGGGATGACTGCAGGCGCGCCTCGAGGTGAGCATTGACCGTGTCGATGACCGCCAGTCGGGCACGCCGCTTGTCATCGCAGCCGACCAGCGTCCATTCGGCGCCGTGGCGGTGGGTGGTGGCGAACATCTCGTCGATGGCCAGCCGATAGTCGTCCCAGCGCTCGCGGTTGCGCCAGTCCTCGTCGGTCAGCTTGTGACGCTTGTGGGGCGTGGCGGCGCGCGCCTCGAAGCGGCGCAGCTGCTCCTCCTTGCTGATGGCAAGGAACAGCTTGATCACCACCCCGCCGTGTTCGAGCTGCTGCTGCTCGAACTGACGGATCTCGGCGAAGGCGCGCTGCCACTCATCGGGCCTGGCGAGCGCCTCGACCCGCTCCACCAGCACCCGGCCATACCAGCTGCGATCGAAGATGGCGATGCGCCCATCGGCGGGCAGACGGCGCCAGAAGCGCCAGGCCCAGGGACGCAGGGTCTCCTCGTCGCTGGGCGCGGCGATGCGATGCACCCGGTACTGCCGGGCATCCAGCGCCGCGGTCAGGCGGTGAATGCTGCCGCCCTTGCCCGCCGCATCCTGCCCCTCGAAGACGATGACCACCGGCAGGCGGCGCCGGGCGGCCTCCCGCGCATTGATCGCCAGGCGCGCCTGGGCGGCGGCCAGACGCTCCCGGTAGCGGGACTTGTCGAGGCGCCGGGCGACCTCGGGGTCGGTGTGGCGCAGCGCGGGGGCCTCGGGCAGGGCCGCCAGCGACGAAGCCACCACGGGTCGCGGCGATGCGGCCGGCGCCTCGAGGGCATCCAGCAGCGCCTCTCCCACCCGCGGCAGCTGCTCGTCCGGGGCGCGCAGCGCCAGCCGTTGCCAGCTGGCGTAGGGGACCTCGGTGGCATCGCGCAGGCGCCGGCCCAGCGCCTGGATGGCGGCATGCTGGACGTGGCGCTGCCACTCCACCGGCCCTACCTGCCAGGCAAGTGCGGGATCGGCCTGCAACGCCTGCAGGCGCTCGCGCTGGGCATGGCGACCGATATCCATCCACAACTTGACCAGCGCCACCCCGGCGGCGGCGAGTTCGGCCTCGAACTCGCGGATCCTCGCCAGGCGATCCTCGAAGGCACCGGCGGAGAGGCGGCGCTCGGCGCGGGCGAACAGCGCGTCGCCATGCCAACCGTGGATAAAGATGCCGACCCGCCCGCGCTCCGGCACCCGCCGCCAGTAGCGCCACCAGTAGGGCCTGGCCTGCTCCTGGCTGCTGGGCGCGAGGGCATGGACCTCGGTATGGCGGTTGTCGAGCCAGTGGTTGAGGCGATTGACCAGCTGCCCCTTGTGGGTCACCGCATGGCCGGTCAGCAGCAGCACCACTGCGCGATCGCCACGCCGGGCCAGCTCGAGCTGGGCTTCCAGCAGCCGGTAGCGCAGGGTGTCCTGTTTCATCTGCTGCTCCGCATGTCGTTCATCTCAGGTCTCGCCCAGCAGGCCCAGGCTCGTCGCCGGGGCCTGGCGGCGCAGGTCCCGGGAGAGCAGGTGGCCGATGGCGCCGATCAGCAGCGCCCCACCCAGCGGCAGCGCCAGCCACAGCCACAGGTGCAGGCGCGGCGTCAGGTCGAGCCAGGCCAGATAGAGGGCGGCGCTGGCCAGTTCGGCGAGCAGTGCGCCCATCAGGCCACTGGCCAGGCCCAGGATGGCAAACTCGGCCCCCTGCACCCGGGAGAGCAGGCGATTGCCGGCACCGAAGACCCGCAGCAGGCCACTCTCGTGGGCGCGCACCGGGCGGCTGGCGGTCAGCGCCGCATACAGCACGCTGACGCCGGCCAGCAGCACGAAGGCGAGCACCACCTCCACGGCACGCGTCACCCGGGTGAGCAGGTCACGCACCTGGGCAAGGATGGCGTCGACGTTGAGCAGGGTGACACCGGGGAAGTCACGCACCAGGTCGCGCTGCACCTCGCGCTCCGCCTCGTCGAGGTGGAAGGCGGTGATATAGCTGTGGCCGAAGCGCTCCAGCACGCCGGGCGGGAAGATCACGAAGAAGTTGGGGCGGAAGCTGTCCCAGTCGAGGTCGCGCAGGCTGGTCACCTCACCGACCACATCGGCGGCGCCGATGGTAAAGGTCAGGGTGTCGCCCAGGGTCAGGCCGAAGCGTTCGGCCAGGCCATCTTCCATGGAGATCGGCACCCGCTCGACCCCGGGCTCGGCGGCGACCTCGTCGTACCAGCCAGCGGACTCGACCTGCTGCTCCGCACCGAACCACTCCCCCGCCACCAGGCGATTGCCCTCGGGCAGCGTCTCACGCCAGGTAAGGTTGAGCTCGCGACGCAGGGCATTGTCGCCGCGCGCCTCGGGGGGCACCGCCTCGCGCGGCGCCATGCCGTTGATGGCGGTGATGCGCCCGCGCACCATGGGGTAGAGGGCACTGCGGGCATCGGCGGCACCGCTGAGCGAGTCCTCGAAGGCCTCGCGCTCCTGGGGCTGGATATTGATGGCGAAGTAGTTGGGGGTATCCGCGGGGAGCTGCGCCTCCCAGGTGGATAGCAGGTCACCGCGCACCAGGGCGATCATCGCCATGGCGAAGAAGGTCACGGCGAAGGCCAGCAGCTGGCCGAGGCTGGCGGTGCGCCGTCGCGCCAGCTGGGCACCGCCCAGGCGCAGCGCCTGGGTAACACCTGCCTCCGTCCCGTCACGTGGCAGGCGCCCGGCCAGGCGCAACACGCCGCCGAGCAGCAGCGAGCCCAGCCCCCACAGCACCACCAGCATCACCAGGCCTCCCAGCAGCAGGCCCAGCGCCAGTGCCAAGTCGCCGGAGTAGAGCCACAGCAACCCGCCGAAGACGCCGCTGGCCACTGCCACCACCAGCCAGGCCGATGCCGGCAGCGGGTCGAGCTCGCGACGCAGCACCTTGAGGGCGCTGACCTTCTTGAGGCGCAGCAGCGTCGGCCCGGCGAAGCCCACCAGCACCGCCAGGGCGGTGAACACCCCGAGCCACAGCGGCAGCATGCCCGGGGCCGGCAGCTCCATGGGCAGCAAGGCCGTGAGCAACGCCAGCAGCGCGGCCTGGCCGGCCAGCCCCAGCAGCGCTCCCAGCACCGAGGCCGCCAGCGCCAGCCACAACAGCTGCAGGCCGAACAGCCGGGTCAGCTCGCCCTGGGTGGCGCCGAAGCAGCGCAGCAGCGCGGCGGTATCCAGGTGGCGGTCGACATAGCGCCGGGTGGACATCGCCACCGCCACGCCCGCCAGCAGCACCGCGGCGAGCCCCGCCAGGCTCAGGTAGCGCTCGGCGCGCTCCAGGGCGCTGCCCAGCCCCGGGCGGTCGCGGCGCACGTCGCGGACCTCCACACCGTCGCGGCGCAGGCGCTCCAGCAGCGGCGCCAGCTCATCGAGGATGTCCGGCGGCCCGGCGCCGAGCAGTTCGAACTCCACCCGCGAGCCATCCTGGACCAGCTCGGTGGCCTCCATGTCGTCGCGATGCATCATCAGCCGCGGGTTGAAGCTGCCGAAGCCCGCGGACTGGTCGGGTTCACGCTCCACCAGACCGCCGACGACCAGCTCGCTCTCGCCCAGGCGCACCCGGTCGCCGATCTCGGCCTCGAGCAGCAGCGCCAGGCGCGGCGCCAGCCACACCTCACCCGGGGAGGGACCGCGGGCCACTACCTCGACGCCCTCCCCCAGGTCGACGTGCACCCCGCCGTAGAGCGGATAGCGGCCATCCACCACCTTGAGGCTGGCGGGCTGGAAGGTATCCCCCAGGCTGACCATGGAGACCATGTCCACCTGATCGCTGAGCACCAGGCCCGCCTCCTCGAGGGTGCCGCGCAGCTCGCTGTCGAAGGGCCGCCCCTGCTCCAGCACCAGGTCGCCGCCCAGCAGCTGGCTGGCCTGGCGGGTCAGCCCGCGGTCCAGGCGGTCGAGGAAGAAGCCGATCATGGTGGAGGCGGCCACTGCCAGGGCGAGTGCCACGAACAGCGCACGCACATCGGGCGCGCGCAGGTCGCGGACGAGCCCCCGGGCCGAGAAGCGCGCCAGGCGCAGGACCGAAAGGCTCATGCGCTCACCTCATCGAGGTGCATCTCCGCAAGGCGACCATGCTCCAGGCGCAGGCAACGGTCGCAGCGCCGCGCCAGGGCGTGGTCGTGGGTGACCAGCACCAGGGTGGTGCCCGCCTCGCGGTTGAGCGAGAACAGGGCATCGATGATGCGCTCGCCGGTGGCGGGGTCGAGGTTGCCGGTGGGTTCGTCGGCGAACACCAGCTCGGCGCCGGTGACGAAGGCCCGCGCCAGGGCCACGCGCTGCTGCTCGCCGCCGGAGAGCTGCTTGGGCAGGTGGTCGAGGCGCTCGCCCAGCCCCACCCGCGTGAGCCACTCGCGGGCGCGCTGCTCGCTGTCGGAGCGCGGCGAGAGCTCCAGCGGCAGCAGCACGTTCTCCAGGGCGGTGAGGGTCGGCAACAGCTGGAAGTTCTGGAACACGAAACCGACACGGCCGGCGCGCAGCCGCGCCCGGCCATCCTCGTCGAGGTCGGCGAGCCGATGGCCGAACATCTCGAGCTCGCCGCCGGTGGGCAGGTCGAGCCCGGCCAGCAGCCCCAGCAGGGTCGACTTGCCGGCACCGCTCTGGCCGAGTATTGCCACCGTCTCGCCGGGGAACACCGAGATCGCCAGGTCACTCAGAATGGTGAGCCGTCGCTCGCCGCTGATAACCTGCTTGCTCAGCCGCTCGGCGTGTAGAATCGGCGTCGTATCCTTGCGAGAGGTAGCATTCATGAAGAAGGGACTCCCTGATGTGGCATGGCGCTGGGCGCTGGGCTGGCTGCTGGCGCTTGCCCTGGGCGCGGGCCCAGTGTCGGCCGACGGACGCCCCACGCTGCTGGTGATGGGCGACAGCCTGAGTGCCGCCTACGGCATCGAGGCCGACGCGGGCTGGGTCAGTCTGCTCCAGGCGCGGCTCGACGGGAAGGCGCGGGTGGTCAACGCCAGCATCAGCGGTGAGACCTCCAGCGGCGGCGCAGCCCGGCTGCCCGAGCTTCTCGGACAGCATGACCCCGACATCGTTCTGCTAGAGCTGGGCGGCAACGACGGCCTGCGCGGCCTGCCGCCAGGGCAGTTTCAGGCCAACATGCGACGCATGGTCGAGGCGAGCCGAGAGGCGGGCGCCGAGGTACTGCTGCTGGGGATCGACATCCCGCCCAACTACGGCCGCGCCTACCGCGATGCCTTCACCGGGGTCTACCGACGCCTGGCAGACGACTTCGACCTGGCACTGGTGCCCTTCCTGCTCGAGGGCGTGGCACTGGACGACAACCTGATGCAGGACGACGGCATCCATCCCACCGCCGCCGCCCAGCCGATGATTCTCGACACCGTGTGGCCCGAGCTCGCCCCCCTCCTCGAGGAGAACGGCCTGACGCTGGCCGAGGCACAGGGCTGACCGCAGGCCCCGGGCTTACGAGCGGCTCAAGGTCGACCGGGCGGATTGGCTCACGGCTGTGCCGACGGGGCCGGCGCCTTCTGCCACTGCTGCAACCCGAGGCCGGTGAGGATCAGCACCAGGCCGACCAGTGTCGAGGCCAGGATCGGCTCCCCCACCACCAGATAGAGGAGCAGCAGCGACACCGGCGGCGACAGGAAGATCAGGTTGGAGACCCTGGACGTGCGCGACACCCCGTGCACGGCCAGTTGCCACAGCACGAAGGCGATGCCCATCTCGAACAGCCCCACGTAGACCCCCGCGCCCAGCGCCGGCCAGCCGTGCCACTCAAGGCCGGGGCCGGCCAGCAGCAGCACCGTGAGCACCGGCACCCCGACGCTGAAGTTCTGCCACTGGGCCACCAGCGGCGGGCGGTGGTCGCGGGCGTTGAGCAGCCAGTAGAGCGCCCAGATCAGCGTCGAGGCCAGCGCCATGCCCACGCCGAGCGGGTCGGCGAAGGCCACGTCGAAGACCGCTCCGCGGGTAGCAATCACCCACACCCCTGCATAGGCGATCAGCCCGGCCGCGACGTCCATGCGGGTCAGCCGCTGGCCGAGGATCGGCACGGCCAGGAAGGCCATGGCCAGCGCCCAGGTGTAGTTGAGCGCCATGGCCTCCTGGCCCGGCAGGCGGTCGTAGGCACCGAACAGCACCAGGTAGTAGGCCACCGGGTTCATCAGCCCCGCCCAGGCGGCGGTGCGCCAACCGTGACGCAGCGCCTGGCCGGCGAGCCCCTGGCGGGCCACGAGCACGCCGATCAGCGCCCAGGAGACCAGCGAGGCGAGCCACATCAGCTCGAGGGGTGACATGTAGCCCAGCGCCACCTTGAAGGCGGTGGCCACGGTGGACCACAGCGCCACAGCGCCGAGGCCGTAAAGCATTGCCTGGCCGTCGCGGGTCATGAGGCCGGCCTCGGGTGGCTGGTGCAGTCGAGAAGTCTTATAGGTGACACGGCGGCCTCCCTGTCGCGACAATAGGGAACCCATCCTACCAGCGAGGAGCCCCCATGGCCGCACCCGAGATCAGCCAGCGCCGCCTCTACGAGTGGCTGACCGGCGACGAAGACAGCCGGATGTGCAAGGACATTCCCGACGAGGCCTGCGACGAGCAGCCGCGCAGCTTCTTCCTGCACCTGGTCGCCTCGCTGGGCAACAAGCTGGCCGACGAGCTATCCAGCGCACGCCTGGTGCTCCCCTGGCTGCTGGGGGTGATCGGTGCACCGCTATGGATGGTGGGCCTGCTGGTGCCGATCCGCGAATCCGGCGCCCTGCTGCCGCAGCTGTTCGTGGCCGGCTTCATCCGCCTCAAGCCACAGCGCAAGTGGGTGTGGGTGGCCGGCGGGCTGCTCCAGGCGGCCGCCGCCGCGGTACTCGCCCTGCTCGCGCTGTTCGGCGCAGGCGCCGTCGGCGGGGGCCTGGTACTCGTCGCCCTGGTGGCACTCTCGCTGGCCCGGGGGCTCTCCTCCATCGCCACCAAGGACGTACTGGGCAAGACCATCGCCAAGCAGCGCCGCGGCACCCTGATGGGCTGGAGCGGCAGCGTGGCGGGGGCCGTGACCCTGGCCGCCGGCGGCGTGCTGATGCTCTTCGAGGATCGACCCGGCGAGATCGCGCTGGCCGTTCTGCTCGGCGTGGCGGCGCTGGGCTGGGCGCTGAACGCCCTGTGCGCGGCGCGCATCCGCGAGGCCCCCGGCGCGGTGGAGGGCGGCGAGAACGCCTGGGACAGCATCAAGCTGGGGCTGCGCCTGCTGCGCGAGGATCGCGCCTTCCTGCACTTCAACGTCTCCCGCACCCTGCTGCTGGCCAGCGCCCTGGCACTGCCCTGGGTGGCGCTGCTCGGCCAGCAGCAGAGCGGCACCGAACTGGGCGGCCTGGGGGTGCTGATCGTGGTCTCGGGGCTCGCCGGCATGCTGGCAAGCCCGGTATGGGGCAAGCGCGCCGACACTTCGAGCCGGCGGGTGATGCGCGATGCCGGCCTGGGCGCGGCGGCGTGCTGCCTGCTCGGCGCCGCCATCGCCTGGCTGCCGGGCGGCTGGACCCAGACGGTCTGGCCCTATGCGCTAGTCTATGCGCTGCTGGTGATCGTCCACGCCGGGGTGCGCCTGGGCCGCAAGACCTATGTGGTCGACATGGCGGATGGCGACAACCGCGCCCTCTACGTGGCGCTCTCCAACACCATTACCGGGGTGCTGCTGCTGGTGGTGGGCGGCGCGGTCGGCGCCCTTGGCCAGTGGCTGGGCAGTCCCGCCCTGCTGGTGGTGCTCGCCGGCATGGCGCTGGCCGCCGCCGCCAGCGCCAGCCGGCTTCCCGAGGTGGAGTGACCGACTGCGACGGCTATCGGCGACGAGCCTTGGGCCGCGTTGAAATCCCGCCGGCTACTGGCCATGCTATCTGGCACAATCGAGTGCAGAACGCACGTCGTCACTCAGGCGGCCAGGACCGGATCCGCGACAGGAACGCCCATAATGGAACACCCGACATGAAACGATCCCCACTGATCAGCCCTGACCTGCTCGAGCGCATCATCGACGCCTCGGAGGACGGCATCGTGGTCGCCGAACAGGAGGGCGACGAGAACATCCTGATCTACGTCAACCAGGGCTTCGAGCGTCTGACCGGCTACAGCGCCGACGAGATCCTCTACCAGGACTGCCGCTTCCTGCAGAACGACGACCGCGATCAGGAGGGCCTCGTGGCCATCCGCAAGGCGCTGGCCGAGGGACGACCCTGCCGCACCGTGCTGCGCAACTACCGCAAGGACGGCACCCTGTTCTACAACGAGCTCTCGATCACGCCGGTGCATGACGACGACGACAACCTCACCTACTACATCGGCGTGCAGAAGGATGTCACCGAGCGGGTCGAGGCCCAGCAGGAGCTGGAGCGCCTCAAGGCCGAGCACGGCCTGGAGTAAGCCGTCCCGGGGCGATCACCCGGCGCGGTGCTGCAAAAAAACCGGCAGCGGGGCTTGTGCTCCTCGCGCGTTGCATATATACAGCGCCCAGGCAACCCCGTTGCCTGGGCGCTTCGGATTCCACAGACGCACAGGGGATGAGAAGCGATACGTGACCGGTCGACACCCGTCGACCACTGGCCATGGGAGGAACACCACATGGGCCGTGAACACCTTCTCGATCCTGGATACGATGATGACCAGGAACTCTCCGACGCCATGAACGATGACGACTACGCGCGTCCCCGCGCTTCCAGTCGTGCCGACACCCTGCGCGCCCGACGCCGCGTGGAGGCGCTGCTAGAGGAGCGGCGCCTGCGCCGTGCCATCGAGGACGACTGGGCCATCGACGAAGAGGAGTAGCCCCGCCGGAGCGGGACAGTGGCTGGCCTTTGCCTGTTGCGGGCTCTATCATCCGTGGGTCAGCCAATCCTTCAACCAAGTGGAACTCCATGGCGCAATACGTCTACACCATGAACCGGGTGGGCAAGGTCGTGCCCCCCAAGAAGCAGATCCTCAAGGATATCTCCCTCTCCTTCTTCCCGGGCGCGAAGATCGGCGTGCTGGGCCTCAATGGCGCGGGCAAGTCGACCCTGCTGCGCATCATGGCCGGCGTCGACACCGAGTTCGAGGGCGAGGCACGCCCCATGCCGGGCATCAATGTCGGCTACCTGCCCCAGGAGCCGCAGCTCGACGACGACAAGAACGTCCGCGAGACCGTGGAAGAGGCCCTGGGCGAGATCAAGGACGCCCAGGAGAAGCTCGACGCCGTCTACGCCGCCTATGCCGAGCCGGACGCCGACTTCGACGCCCTGGCCAGCGAGCAGGCGCGCCTCGAGAACATCATCGAGGCCTCCGACGCCCACAACCTGGACCGCAAGCTGGAGGTGGCCGCCGAGGCCCTGCGCCTGCCGCCCTGGGAGGCCCGCGTGGGCAACCTCTCCGGTGGCGAGCGGCGCCGCGTGGCGCTCTGCCGCCTGCTGCTCTCCAGCCCCGACATGCTGCTGCTCGACGAGCCCACCAACCACCTGGATGCCGAATCCGTGGCCTGGCTGGAGCGCTTCCTGCACGACTACAGCGGTACCGTGGTGGCGATCACCCACGACCGCTACTTCCTCGACAACGTGGCGGGCTGGATCCTCGAGCTCGACCGCGGCCAGGGCATCCCCTTCGAGGGCAACTACTCGGGCTGGCTGGAAGCCAAGGAGAAGCGCCTCGAGCAGGAGGCCAAGCAGGAGGCCTCCAGGAACAAGGCCATCAAGCACGAGCTGGAGTGGGTGCGCAGCAACGCCAAGGGCCGCCAGGCCAAGAGCAAGGCGCGCCTCAACCGCTTCGAGGAGATGCAGTCCGGCGACTTCCAGAAGCGCAACGAGACCAACGAGATCTACATTCCGCCCGGCCCGCGCCTGGGCGACAAGGTCATCGAGTTCCACGGCGTTTCCAAGGCCTTCGATGACAAGCTGCTCTACGAGGACCTGACCTTCACCGTGCCCAAGGGCGCCATCGTCGGCGTCGTCGGCGGCAACGGCGCGGGCAAGTCGACGCTGTTCAAGCTGATCACCGGCAAGGAGCAGCCCGACGGCGGCGAGGTGGTGGTCGGCGAGACCGTCGACATCGCCTACGTCGAGCAGCTGCGCGACGCCCTGGATGACAAGCAGACGGTGTGGGAGGCGGTCTCCGACGGCCAGGACATCCTCAACATCAATGGCTACGAGGTCTCCTCGCGGGCCTATGTGGGTCGTTTCAACTTCAAGGGCAACGACCAGCAGAAGCGCCTGAGCGACCTCTCCGGTGGCGAGCGCGGTCGCCTGCAGCTGGCCCAGACCCTCAAGCAGGGCGCCAACGTGCTGCTGCTCGACGAGCCCTCCAACGACCTCGACATCGAGACCCTGCGGGCACTGGAGGAGGCGTTGCTGGCCTTCCCCGGTTGCGCCCTGGTGATCTCCCACGATCGCTGGTTCCTCGACCGCATCGCCACCCATATCCTGGCGTTCGAGGGCGACTCCCACGTGGAGTTCTTCGAGGGCAACTACACCGAGTACGAGGCGGACCACAAGAAGCGCGTCGGCGACGACACCCCGCACCGCATGAAGTACAAGCGGATCGACGCTTAAGCTCGAAGCTTAAAGCCTGAAGCTGGAAGAAACCCCACGACCGCAAGGTACGTGGGGTTTTCTTATGGCTTCCCGCTTCCAGGCGCGCAGCGCCGCTCTTCCAGCTTGACGCGAAGCGTCAGTAGAAACCGGGCTCGCCCTCGGGGCGGGTCTTGAAGCGCCGGTGCAGCCACAGGTACTGCTCGGGATGCTTGCGGATCGCCGCCTCGATCACGGCGTTGATGCGGGCGGCATCGGCCACCTCATCGCCGCTGGGGAAATCCTCCAGCGGCGGCAGGTATTCGAGGGTATAGGTGCGGTCATCCGGGTTGCGGTGGAAGACCAGCGGTATCACCGCCGCCCCGGTCATGCGGGCGATGCGCGCGGTCATCTTCACCGTGGCGGCCTGGATGCCGAAGAAGGGGGCGAAGACGCTGGCGTCGCGGCCGAAGTCCTGGTCCGGCGAGTACCACACCGCATGGCCGGCCTTGATCCGACGTACCACCCCACGCAGGTCGTGCCGATCGAGTACCGCATCGAAGTAGGGAGCACGGGCACGCCCCATGAAGCGGGCGAAGAGCGGGTTGTCGTGGGGACGCTGCACGGCATCGGCGCGGAAGTAGAGCGAATGCAGGGCGGCTCCCAGGTCCAGGGTCGAGAAATGCACGCCGAGGATCAGCGCACCCTTGCCCGCCGCCTGCAGCCGGGCCCGGTGCTCCTGACCCTTGAACACCACGCGATGACGAAGATGCTCCGGGTCGCGACACCAGCCGGTCGCGGTCTCCAGCAGGCCGATACCGTTGGCGATAAAGGTCTTCCTGACCAGGCGCCGCTGTTCGTCGGCATCCAGTTCCGGGAAGCACAGCCCGATGTTGGTCTCGGTGATATGCCGGCGCCGCCCGGCGAAGCGCAGTGCCGCCAGCCCGATCAGCGTGCCGATCCACAGCTTTAGGCGCCAGGGCAGCCAGGCCGCCACATGCATGGACCCGATGGCCAGCCAGACGTGCCAGTAGCGGGGATGGGCGAAATTCTGTCTCATGGGGACAGACCCCAATTAACGGACCGCTCCATGTGAACCCTCTCCTTCTTACACGGTTGATTGGGGTCTGTCCCCGACTGTTCTTCAAGACTGTTCGGGCGTTCAAGACTGCTCGGGCGTTCAGGACTGCCCATGATACCGCCTGGGCACCCTGGGCAGCACCCCGGTGAGCAGGGTGTAGCTGATGGTATCGCAGTGGCGGGCCACCTCGTCCACCGGCAGCACCAGGCCGTTGGCCGCCCTGCCCCACAGCACGACCTCGCTGCCGATATCGGCTTCGGGAATATCGGTGATATCCACAGTGAGCATGTCCATGGAGACCTTGCCGGCGATGGCGGTGCGCTTGCCCGCCACCAGCACCGGCGTTCCATCCCTGGCGTGGCGGTCATAGCCATCACCGTAGCCACAGGCCACCACGCCGATGCGCGAGGGACGCGGGGTGAGCCAGCGTCCGCCGTAGCCCACCGGTTCGCCGGCGGGAAGCTCGCGCACGGCGATGATTGCCGAGCGCAGGGTCATCACCGGGGCAAGCCGCAAGGTCACGGCATTGGGCCTCTCGAGGGGGTCGCTGCCGTAGAGCATCACGCCCGGGCGATTCCAGGCGCCGTGTGCCTCGGGGCGAGCCAGGGTCGCCGGTGAGTTGGCCAGACAGAGCGGCGCGCCCAGGCGCTGGGCCAGGGAGTCGAGTCTCGCCATCTGGCGCTCGAAATAGCCGATATCCTCCAGGTCGGCGGTGGCGAAGTGGCTCATCAGATGCAGGTCTCGGGCGTGCTCCGCAGCGGTCGACAGGCGCTGCCATACCGCCTCGACACGCTCGGGAGAGAAGCCCAGGCGGTGCATGCCGGAGTCCACCTTGACCCATACCGGGATCGGCCGCGCCGGGCGGTGCGCCAGCAGCGCCTCGACCTGCCAGTCGCTGTGCACCGCCATCCACAGCCCCAGCTCGTCCACCAGGGCGAGTTCGTCGGCGGTGAAGATCCCCTCGAGCAGCACGATGGGTGCCGTGATGCCCCCCTCACGCAGAGTCACGGCCTCCTCGATGCAGGCCACCGCGAAGGCCGGGGCGATATCCTCCAGGGCACGCGCGCAGGCCACCGCACCGTGGCCATAGGCGTCGGCCTTGATCACGGCGACACTGCGACTCTCGGGGGCGCACTCGCAGGCGAGACGATAGTTGTGGCGCAGGGCGTCGAGGTCGATCTCGGCGATCAGCGGCCGGGCCATGGCGGTCTCCTGAACTGGAAGGAATGGAAAACAGGGGATTATCGTTGGAAGAGCCGCCCAAATCACGAAAAAAGCCACCATATAGCTGGTGGCTTCTCGGAAGTTATCACTAAATGCAGCAAGAAACCTGGGGATTCTTGCTGATCACCAAGTCAAGCGGGAGTCAGGCGAAGATGGCATCCAGGCTGAGCCCCTGCTTTTCCAGCACTCGACGCAACTTCTTGAGGGCCTCGACCTGGATCTGGCGCACACGCTCCCGGGTCAGGCCGATCTCCTCCCCTACCTGTTCGAGGGTGGCCGCCTCGTGGCCGCGCAGACCGAAGCGCCGCACCACGACCTCGCGCTGCTTTTCGGTGAGTTCGGAGAGCCACTCGTCGACATGCTGCTTGACGTCGCCGTCGAGCAGGCTCGACTCGGGGCCATGGTCGTTGTCGTCGGCCAGGGTCTCGATCAGCGGTTTGTCGCTGTCGCCGCCCACCGGGTAGTCCACCGAGGAGATGCGCTCATTGAGCCCCATCATCTTCTTGACCGCTTCCACCGGCTTGTCGAGGTGATCGGCGATCTCCTCCGCGGTAGCCTCGTGATCGAGCTTCTGGGTCAGCTCGCGGGCCGCGCGCAGATAGATGTTGAGTTCCTTGACCACGTGGATCGGGAGGCGAATGGTGCGGGTCTGGTTCATCAGCGCCCGCTCGATGGTCTGGCGGATCCACCAGGTGGCGTAGGTAGAGAAGCGGAAGCCACGCTCGGGATCGAACTTCTCCACGGCACGGATAAGCCCGAGATTGCCCTCCTCGATCAGGTCGAGCAGCGAAAGGCCGCGGTTGAGGTAGCGCCGGGCGATCTTCACCACCAGCCGCAGGTTGGACTCGATCATCCGTGAGCGGCCCAGCGGATCGCCCTTCTGGGCCAGGCGGCCGTAGAAGACCTCCTCCTCGGGAGTAAGCAGCGGCGAGAAGCCGATTTCGTTGAGGTAGATCTGGGTGGCGTCGAGGCTCTGGTGACTGTACCGATCCTCGCGGTTCAACGCCTTCTCGAAGGCCGTCTCGTCTTCGGCCTCCGGTTCGTCGATGGCATCGACGATGGTGTCATCTTCCTTCTCCTCGAGCGTGTCCAGATCGACATCCTGAAGGTCCCGTTCAAGCATGCTCATCGATGGCTACCCCGTGCTTGCGTCCTGTCGCCGATGCCCAGAAGCATCGGCGAAACCAATTATTATTGTGTGACAGTCCCGCCGGGATTTATCCAGCGGGGCGCGGCATCAGCGTGAGGGCAGATAGTCCAGGGGGTCCTGGGGCTGGCCATCCTTGCGCACCTCGAAATGCAGCCTGACGTCTTCGGCATCGCTGTCGCCCATGGTGGCAATCACTTCGCCGGCCTCGACCACGTCATTCTCGCTTACCTGCAGCGTGTCGTTGTGGGCGTAGGCACTCAGGAACTGGTCGTTGTGCTTGAGCAGAATCAGCTTTCCGTAGCCCCTGACACCACTGCCCGCATAGACCACGATCCCGGGACCTGCCGCCTTGACAGGTTGCCCCTTTTGACCGGCGATATCAATGCCGGCGGTAATCGCTCCACCATCGCCGAACTGGCCGACCACATTGCCGCTTGCCGGCCATTGCCAGGGCACCTCGGCGACGGGTGTATAGGTCCGCGAGCCGCGATCGGCACCCTGGGTGCCGCCGGCGACGGCGGTGCCCGCATCGGTCTCCTGGGCCTCTTCGCTCGGCGCCTCGCTGGCGACCTCCTGGGCAGGCTCTTCCGGGGCAGCGGTCTCGGCCACGTCCCGGGTATTGCTGGCCTCTTCAGCCTCCTGGCTAGCCTCGGCGGTCTGCTCGGCCTCGCTGGCATCTTCACGCGCGCTGCGCTCGGCCAGGTCACGTTCGCTCAGGTAGCCATCGGCACCGGGGCTATCCGGCGAGTAGACTGGGCCCGGCCCGCTCTCTTCGTCGGAGGCCGCCTGAGCCTGGTCAACGTCGCCGGAGTCGGTGGCTCGATCGGCGCGGGAGACCGTCTCGGTCTCACCGCTGGGCAGCAGCCACTCCATGTCGCCGGAATCGGCCTCGGCCTGGGCGCCACCGAGGGGCGTGGCCACCGCCATGGCGCTTGCGCCGTCGTCAGTCTGTCGGGCCGCCGGCAGGCCTTCGCCCGCCCCTCCTTCAAGCACCAGGCGCTGGCCCGGCTGGATCTCGTAGGGCGGACCGATGCGATTGAGTCGCGCCAGGTCGCGGTAGTCCATGTCATGGCGCCAGGCGATGCCATAGAGCGTATCGCCTTGCGCCACAGTGTAGTGGCTCGCCGCGGTGTCCGAACGGCTCGCCGAGAGGTCTCGCACCGGCACCTGGCCCGGGGAGTCCTGCTGACTGGCACAGCCGGCCATCGCCAGGGCCAGGCCCGAAATCATCAACACTTTACGCATCAGAGCCTTCCTCCTTGTTTGCCCTATCAGAGCTTGGCCTATCAGAGCCTGCCCCATGTGTTTCATTCCCGCGCATCGCGGCCGGGCGTCGTCCGGTGCGGTCGAGCAGCAGAACGCCGGCCGCCCCGGCCATCATCAGCGCCACCACGGCCACCAGCTGGGGAGCGTCACCGGTGAGCAGGGCGTAGTCACCGGGGGTCAGGTAGCGGTAGTCCAGTGGAATCATCTGTCCGTCCGGGCCGAGCTGGTAGCGTACCAGTTCCCGCCACGGCCAGAGTACCGGCAACGAGCCGATGATGAAGCCCACCAGAAGCTGCAGGGTCCCGGTATGGAAGCGGTCGAGCAGCCAGGAGAGCAGTCGCGAAAAGGCGAACAGCCCGGCGGCGCAGCCCATCCCGAACAACCCGATCAACCCCAGGTCGAAGCCGCGAATCCCATCCATCACGGTGCCATAAAGGCCCATGGTCAGCAGCAGGAAGCTGCCCGACACGCCGGGCAGGATCATCGCACTGATGGCGATGGCGCCACCCACCAGCAGCATCACCTCGCGGCTGCCCAGCTCGGTCACCAGCGGCATCAGCGAAGGCAGGCCGTGGGCCAGCAGCAGCCCGCCGACCAGCGGCAGGATATGCCACCAGCGCCAGTCGGCGGGATGTCGGCTGACCACCAGCGCCGAGGCCAGCACCAGCCCGAAGAAGAAGCCATTGAGCAGCAACGGGTGGTCCTCCATCAGCCACACCACCAGGTGGGCGACGCTGACCAGGCTGACGGCGATGCCCAGCAGCAGCGGCAGCAGGAAGGGCAGGTTGAGATGGGCCACCAGGCCCGCCATCCCGCCACGACGCCAGGCACCGAAGGCGCTGGGGCCGAACTGCTTGATGGTATGGATCAGCTCCTCGTAGATGCCGGTGACAAAGGCGATGGTGCCCCCGGAAACGCCGGGTACCGCGTCGGCGGCCCCCATGCCGGCGCCTCTGAGGATGATGCCGAGGTATCGCTTCAACAGCGGACTCCTTTCAACGAATGACGCCTTCGAGCAGCGGCACGAAGCGCACCGGCTCCAGCCGCCGCTTCTCGAACTGGTTGTCCTGACGCTGGATCCGGGTCAGCCACTGGCGGCCCCGGGCGTCGGACAGCGGGGTGATCAGCACGCCGCCCTCGGCGAGCTGGGAGAGCAGCGGCGCCGTTAGCTCGCTGGCGCAGGCGGTCAGCAGGATGACATCGAAGGGGGCGGCCTCGTCCCAGCCATGGCCGCCGTCGGCCAGGCGCAGGTGGGCATTGTGTGCGCCCAGCAGACGCAGTCGTTCGGCGGCGCGACGATGCAAGGCATTGATTCGCTCGATCGACCAGAGTTCCGGCACCAGTCGCGAGAGGATCAGCGTCTGGTAGCCGGACCCGGTACCGATCTCCAGCACGCGCTGCGGCGACGCCTGCAGGACCAGTTCGGTCATGCGCGCCACCATCCACGGCTGGGAGAGGGTCTGTCCATGGCCGATGGGCAGCGAGGTGTCCTCGTAGGCGCGGTGAGACAGCGCCTCGTCCAGGAACAGGTGGCGAGGCTCACGCCCCAGGGTCTCCAGCACCCGGGGATCACGGATGCCCTGGGCGGCCAGGCGTTCCAGCATGCGGTCGCGGGTGCGCTGGGAGGTCATACCCACCCCGCGCACCAGCTCGGCGAGACGTTCAGGTGAGTGCATCCAGCCAGCCCTTTACGTCCGCGATGGCCGCATGCCGGGTGAGATCGGTCTGCAGCGGGGTGATGGAAACGAAGCCTGCCTCCACGGCGGCAAAGTCGGTATCGGGGCCATCATCGGCGTTCGCGCCCACGGCGGCGATCCACCAACGCACCCGGCCGCGGGGATCGCGCACCTCCTGGGGCCGAGCCGCGGGGCCGCGATAGCCCAGGCGGGTAACTCTGAAGCCCTGGATCTCATCCCAGGGCAAGTCGGGCACATTGACGTTGAGCAGGCTGCGCGGCGGCAGCGAGAGCTGCTCGGCGGCGCCCACCAGGCTCGCCGCGACGCGGCCGGCGGTCTCGAAGTGGCGATGGCCCACCAGCGACATGGCGATGGCGGCCATGCCCAGGTTGCGCCCCTCCATGGCGGCGGCCACGGTGCCGGAGTAGAGCACGTCATCGCCCAGGTTGCCGCCGTGGTTGATGCCGGAGATCACCAGGTCAGGCCTCTCGTCCCAGACACCGTTGACGCCCAGGTAGACGCAATCCGCCGGCGTGCCGTCCACGCTGTAGAAGCCGTTGTCCAGCGCCGACAGCGCCAGCGGGCGGGTCAGGGTCAGGGAGTTGCTGGCCCCGCTCTTGTCGCGATCCGGTGCCACCACCCGCAGCTTGGCATGGGAGACCAGGGCATCGTGCAGGGCGCGCAGCCCGGGGGCATGCACGCCGTCGTCATTGGAGAGCAGCAGTCGACGCATCTCGAATCCTCGCGTAGGCGCACCCGTCACAGGGTCGGGTGCGCGATCAGTTCTCGGAGTACCGCGGTGGCGAAGGCGCCGCGTGGCAACGCGAAGGCAAGCCATAGCTCGCCGTCACCCCGCGTAAGGCTCGCCTCGACCAGGCGCAGGCGCAGCGGGCGACGCCCCAGCCGTACGCCGGCCGCCTCGAGGCCCGCGCACAACGCCGGGAAGCGACTGGCCAGGTGTGCCTCGCGGGCCAGCGCCTCACCATTCGCCACCGAGCCGCCGGTGCCCCACAGCACGCCGCTGGGGTGCAGGTCGAGGCGCGCCGCGCGGGCCTCGAGTTCGGCGTCCGGCGCCTCGACGGTGAACTGGCTCGCCGTGCCGTCGAGGTTCGCCACCTCGCCCGACAGCAGACGATCCCAGCTGCCCTCGCGGATGCGCTCGGCGAGCAGTTCGTTGAACAGGAAGCTGCGTGCCGCCGAGAGCAGCATGCCATCGCGATCGTCGCGCTTGCGCCAGCCGCGGGCCAGCAGCGAACGAGCGCGCAGCAGGTTGCGCCCATCCGGCCCGAAGCGCTGGGGACCGAAATAGTTGGCGACCCCGCGCTCGAGCAGACGCTCCCAGCGCGCCGCGAAGCCCTCGTCATCCACCGCCGGCCCGGTCAGGCGCAGCCGGAAGCGGTTGGCGCGGTGCACGCCGCGCTTGAGCTTGCGCGGGTGGCGGGCCATCTCCAGCACCTGCACGCCACGCTCGGCAAGTGATTCAGCCAGGCCTTCCGGCGCCTCGCGACCCGGCAGTTGCACAGAGAGCCACTGGCGGGTCACGGCGACACGGTCCTTCATGCCCGAGTAGCCCACCACCCGCGGCGATACCTCGCATAGCCGTGCCAGCTCCTTCACCACCATGGCGGTGGTCAGGTCGCGCTTCTCGATGTAGAGCCAGAGGTGTTCGCCCTCACCCTCGGGGGCGAAATCGAGCACCTCCTCGACCATGAAATCCTCGGGGCGCGCCCGGTAGTCCCCGCTGACCGGCGGGCCAAGCTCGGCGTCGAGTACCCGCGGCCAGGAAGGTGGCCAGTCGATGGCATCGACACGGAGTTGTGTGGCGGCATCACTCACCGGCGCGCTCGCTCGTCTCTTTCGAAACTGGCCCCGAAACCGGTCCCGAAACCGGCAACAGCAGCACTACCGCCTCGGCGGCAATGCCTTCGCCACGGCCGGTAAAGCCCAGGCGCTCGGTGGTGGTCGCCTTGACGTTGACGGCGCCGAGCTCGACGCCGAGGTCGGCGGCGATATTGGCCGCCATGGCCTCGACGTGAGGCGCCATCTTGGGTGCCTGGGCCATCAGGGTGGCGTCGAGGTTGCCGACCCGGTAGCCGGCCTCGCCCACCAGGGCCACCACGCGGCGCAGCAGGTCGCGGCTGTCGGCGCCCTTCCAGGCCGGGTCGGTATCCGGGAAGTGGCGACCGATATCGCCCAGCGCGCAGGCGCCGAGCAGGGCATCGCTGATGGCATGCAGCAGCACATCGCCGTCGGAGTGGGCGACGAAGCCGCGCTCGAAGGGCACGGCGACGCCGCCGATCATCAGGTGGTCGCCCGCGCCGAAGCGGTGGACGTCGAAGCCATGGCCGATTCGCATCATCTCTCCGCGACGCCGCTCGGCGCCGTCTCGTTCTGCTCCGAGGCCTGGGCGGCCAGGATCATGCCGGCCAGGGCCAGGTCCTCGGGATGGGTGATCTTGAGGTTGTCGCGGCGCCCGGGCACCAGCCGCGGGGAGTGGCCCAGGGCCTCCACCGCCGAGGCCTCGTCAGTGACCGTCACGCCCGCCGCGGCGGCATCGCGCAGCGCCCGGGCCAGCACGCCATAGCGGAAGCCCTGGGGCGTAAAGGCGTGCCACAGACCCGCGCGGGGCTCGGTAAGGGCGACCCGGCCGGCGCCGTCGTCGCGCTTCATGGTATCGGCCACCGGCGCGGCCAGCAGCCCGCCCACCGGGTCATCGACCAGCACCCGCAGCAGCCGTCGCAGGTCCGCCACGCTGACGCAGGGGCGTGCCACATCGTGGACCAGCACCAGGTCGTCGCCATCGGCCTCGGACTCGATGGCGACCAGGGCATTGGCCACGGAGTCCGCGCGCTCGGTGCCCCCGGGCACCCGGCGCCAGTCGGTGAAGGGCACCCAGGCGGGGTCGAACCAGGTGTCATCGGGGTCCAGGCAGAGGCAGAGCCTGGCCTCGGGCAGGGCGGCGTGCAGCCGTTCCAGCGTATGGGCCAGCACCGGGCGCCCATTAATCGGCAAGTACTGCTTGGGGCGATCGGCGCCCATGCGCCGACCCTGCCCCGCCGCCGGCACCACCAGCCAGGGCGCCGCGCTCATCGGCTCGCCTCCAGGCGTGCGGCGGGCACCGGGTTGACCACCGGTGCGGACTCCACCGTCACGTCGGGCACCCAGAAGAACTGCTCGTCGGTGCGTACCATGCCGATATCGCTGCGCGCACGCTCCTCGATGGCGTCGAGGCCGGTCTTGAGATCGAGCACCTCGGCGGCCAGGCGCGCGTTGCGGTCGCGCAGCGGCTGGTTGGCCGCCTCGAGTGTCGCCACCCGCTTGCGCACCTCGCGCAGTTCCTCGATGCCTCCCTGACCGAGCCACAGCCGATACTGCAGCAGCGCCACCAGCACCGTCAGCGCCAGCGCCAACCCCTTGAGCATGGTGCCTTCCCGTTACGTCGTTACGATGCCGCGCATTATGCCATCTTCATCGCTTACCGGCAGAACCAATCGGCACCTCGTCGCGAAATGGCAGCGCCTGCTCGGCGGCCCGGCAGTAGGCACGCACCTGGACGCGCTCCTCGGCACAGAAGCGCGCCACGGCGTCGCGCAGGCGTGGGTCGGCAATATGATGCAGCGAGGTCAGCAGCCGCGGCTCGAACCCGCGGGTCAGCTTGTGCTCGCCCTGGGTCCCGGGGTCGAAGGCGGTGAGGCCGCGTTCGAGGCAGTGCTCGATGCCCTGGTAGTAGCAGGCCTCGAAGTGCAGGCAATCGGCGACCACCTCGCTGCCCCAGTAGCGCCCGTAGAGGGTACGCGTGCCCTGCAGGCAGAGTGCCGCCGCCACCGGCTTGCCATCGAGGCGCGCCTGCACCAGCAAGAGCGCTTCCGGCAGGCTGGCGCGCAGGCGCCGGAAGAACTCGAGGTTCAGGTAGCCGTGGCGTCCGCGCTCCAGATAGGTGATCTCGTAGCAGCGATAGAAGTGCTCGAGGGCCACGGCGTCGATCGCCTCGCCCTCAAGGCGGTGCAGGGTGAGTCCCTGGTCGGCAACGATTCGTCGTTCGCGGCGGATCGCCTTGCGGCGCTTGGAGTTCATGGCAGCCAGGAAGCCCGTGAAGTCGCCATAGCCGCGATCGCGCCACTGGAACTGCACCCCGTGGCGCGCCAGCAGCTCCGGGCGAGCCGCCTGCCACCCGGCCACCTCGTCCTCCTCGGCAAACAGCAGGTGCCAGCTCGAGAGGTTGCCCATCTCCCAGGCGTCGGCCAGCACCTCGCGAGCCGCGCGCGGATCGACCCCCGGCGCCAGGGCCAGGCGCGGGCCCGGCTCCGGCGTGTAGGGAATCGCCGTCAGCGCCTTGGGATAGTAACGTCCACCGGCGCGCTCCCAGGCATCGGCCCAGGCCCAGTCGAAGACGTATTCGCCGAAGGAGTGGTGCTTGTGATACAGCGGCATGACGCCGACCAGCGATTCGCCCTGCCACAGGGTCTGGTGGCGCGGCACCCAGCCGGTAGCCGGCCCCACCGAGCCGCTGGCCTCCAGGGCATGCAGGAACTCGTGGCGCAGGAACGGATAGTCATCACCGACCAGGGCATTCCAGTCGGTGGCGGAGACCGCCTCCATGGCGGGTAAAGTCTGACGCGTCAGCATGGACATGCGGTCACTCCATTCATGGGGCGTCCTGGCACCTTTCCCTGGCGGCGAGATGGCGCCACCATTGTGCCCAGACCCCGACCGACCTTCCATCACCGTGAACAGGATCCCAGCATGAGTCATGCCCGTGATCTCCAGGTCCAGCTCGATGCCCAGCGCCGCGCCTTCACTGCGGAGCCCTATCCGAGCCTTGCCACCCGTCGTGATCGACTGACGCGGCTGGCCACCCTGACCCGCCGCCACCGCGACGAGATTGCCGAAGCCATCAGCACCGACTTCGGCCAGCGGGCCGAGGTGGAGACCCACCTGGCCGAGGTGGCCACCATACTCCAGGGCGCAGGCTTCGCCCGCCGCCGGCTGCGCCGCTGGATGCGACCCAGCCGTCAGCCGGTCGGCTGGCGGCTGCAGCCGGCCCGTGCCAGGGTGCACACCCAGCCGCTGGGGGTGGTGGGCATCATCTCCCCCTCCAACTATCCCTGGAGCCTCGCCTGGCTGCCCGCCATCGATGCCCTGGCCGCCGGCAACCGGGTGATGATCAAGCCCAGCGAGCAGACCCCGGCCACCTCGGCGCTGATGGCTCGCCTGGCGGCTCGCTACTTCGCCCCGGAGGAGCTCTGCGTCATGGAGGGTGATGCAGAGGTGGCCCGCGCCTTCGCCGCCCTGCCCTTCGACCACCTGCTGTTCACCGGCAGCGCCGCCATCGGTCGCGAGGTGGCGCGCGCCGCGGCGGCCAACCTGACACCGATCACCCTCGAACTAGGCGGCAAGACCCCGGTCCTGATAGCCGGCGATGCCGATCTGGAGAAGGCTGCCGAGCGCATCGCCTTCGGCAAGTGGCTCAACGCCGGCCGCACCTGCATCGCCCCCGACTACGTGCTGGTGGAGGCCCCTCAGCTGGAGGGGTTCCTCAAGGCGATGCAGCGCCAGGTGTCACGCTTCTACCCCGAGGGCACCGCCAGCCGCGACTACAGTTCGGTGCCGGGCGCCGAACATCGCGCGCGACTCGAAAGCATGCTTCACGAGGCCCGGGACCATGGCTGCCGGGTGATCGAACTCGGCGAGAGACTCGAGCTGGCCGATGGCGGCGTCAAGCTGCCGCCAACCCTGGTGGTCGACCCCACCGAGAACCTGGCCATCATGCGTGAGGAGGTCTTCGGTCCCTGGCTGTCGGTGATCGGGGTGCCTGATATGGATAACGCCATTGCCCGTGTCCAGCGCGCCCCCCGCCCACTGGCGCTCTATGCCTTTACCGACGACAGTGACCTGCGCCGCCGGCTGCTCGAGGAGACCCACTCCGGCGGCGTGGTGTTCAATGACACCCTGTGGCACAACGCCGTACCCGCCCTGCCCTTCGGCGGCGTAGGCGAGAGCGGTATCGGCAGCTACCAGGGCGAGGCGGGCTTTCGGCGATTCAGCCATGCCCGCGCCGTCTTCCTCCAGTCACCACGCAGCCCGGTAGGCTGGCTCAATCCTCCCTATCGGCGCTGGCTGCTCAGGCTGCTGGGCCTCTAGCGCACCAACCCAATGGAGCTCGACATGCTGCCCTCGCTCGATCCCACCGTCGCCGACATCACCCGTCGCATCCGCGAGCGCTCCGCCGAGCGCCGCACCCTCTACGAGGCCCGCATGGCCGACCAGCACCGCCGCGGCGTACACCGGGGCGAGCTCTCCTGCGGCAACCTGGCCCACGGCTTCGCCGCCTGCGGGGGAGAGGACAAGAACGCGCTGAAGCTGATGAACAGCGCCAACCTCGGCATCATCTCGGCCTACAACGACATGCTCTCGGCCCACCAGCCGCTTGCGACCTTCCCGGAGACCATCAAGGCCGCCGCCCGCACCATGGGCTCCACCGCCCAGTTCGCCGGGGGCGTGCCGGCGATGTGTGACGGCGTCACCCAGGGCCAACCGGGCATGGAGCTGTCGCTGTTCTCCCGCGATGTCATCGCCATGGCCGCCGCCGTGGGCCTCTCCCACAACATGTTCGACGCCGCACTCTACCTGGGCGTGTGCGACAAGATCGTGCCGGGACTGTTCATCGCCGCGGCGCGCTTCGGCCACCTGCCGGCGATGTTCGTGCCGGCGGGCCCCATGCCCAGCGGGCTGCCCAACAAGGAGAAGGCGCGCATCCGCCAGCTCTTCGCCGAGGGCAAGGCAAGCCGCGAGGAGCTGCTCGAGGCGGAGTCGCAGTCCTACCACAGCCCGGGGACCTGCACCTTCTACGGCACCGCCAACTCCAACCAGCTGATGATGGAGATGATGGGCCTGCACCTGCCGGGCACCTCCTTCGTCAACCCGGGCACCGAGATGCGCGAGGCACTGACCCGCTTCGCCACCGAACAGGCGGTCCGCAACAGCGAGCCCGGCGGCGACTACCGCCCCTTCTACAAGCAGATCGACGAGCGCGCCATCGTCAACGCCATCGTCGGCTTGCTCGCCTCCGGCGGCTCCACCAACCACACCCTGCACCTGGTGGCCATGGCCGCCGCCGCGGGCATCACCATCACCTGGCAGGACTTCACCGACCTCTCCGCGGTGACGCCGAGCCTGATGCAGGTCTATCCCAACGGCCAGGCCGACATCAATCACTTCCAGGCCGCCGGCGGCATGAGCTTCCTGTTCCGCGAGCTGCTCGCCGCGGGGCTGATCCACGGCGACATCCCCACGGTATTTGGCACCGACCTCACCGCCTACACCCGGGAGCCCTTCCTCGAGGAGGGCAAACTCATCTGGCGCGAGGGACCCGAGAAGAGCCTGGACGAGGAGGTGCTACGCGGCGTGGCCGCGCCCTTCGCTCCTACCGGCGGGCTCACCGTGGTGGACGGCAACCTGGGCCGCGGGGTGATCAAGATCTCGGCGGTGGCCGAGGAACACCGCGTGGTGGAGGCCCCGGTCAAGATCTTCGAGGATCAGAACGAGCTCAAGGCGGCCTTCGAGGCTGGCGACCTGGACCGCGACGTGATCGCCGTGGTGCGCTTCCAGGGCCCCAAGGCCAACGGCATGCCGGAGCTGCACAAGCTGACACCCTACCTCGGCGTGCTCCAGGACCGCGGCCACAAGGTGGCGCTGGTCACCGACGGGCGCATGTCCGGCGCCTCCGGCAAGGTACCGGCGGCCATCCATATCAGCCCCGAGGCACTGGACGGAGGCCCGCTGGCAAAGCTCAAGGATGGCGATATCGTGCGCCTCGACGCCAACGCCGGCACCCTTGAGACGAAGGTGGATGCCCACACCTGGGCCGACCGCGAGAAGCGCATCGCCGAGCTGGATCATCACCACGTGGGCCTGGGCCGCGAGCTGTTCAGCGGCTTCCGCCACCTGGCCAGCGCCGCCGACCTGGGCGCCTCGGTATTCGGCGGCTTCGAGGCCGACGACCTGGCCCGCCAGGCCGGGCAGATCCATGCAGAAGATGCCTGAGATAAGCCACGCCGTCGTGCTAGGCTGCGCGATTGCTTTTCCGCCACGACGATGTCGCCATCACAACCCGGAGGCCCCATGATCCCCGCTTCGCTCAGAACCCTGCTCGACGAGACCACCGGCCAGCGCCGCGCCGAATGGGCCGGCCGTGAGGTCTGGCTGGCCAACGAGGCCTGGGGTGAGCTCGCCCTTTCGCTGCAGGGAGGTCAGCTCCTTCACTTTCTTCCGTCGCCCGACCCCGCGACCGCTGAGGGCTCTCGCCCAGCAGGCGATGACAGCCACGGCTGGCTGTGGGTGACGCCCACGCCCCAGACGCTGCCCGGCACGATCCGCGGCGGCATCCCGCTGTGCTGGCCGTGGTTTGCCGATGACCGCTATGCCGATGAGTCGGAGGACCACAGCGGCCCCTTCCACGGCACCGCGCGCCAGGCCCAGTGGCGCCTGGACGCCGTGGATGAGCACGAGGAAGGCGTGGAGCTGCATCTATCCCCCGAGCAGCGCCTGCATCAACAGCTCGCCCCCCGTCTGGTGGTTCAGGCCAATGCCAACCGCCTGCACGTGGAACTGATCACCGAACACACCGGCGAGACCCCGGTGAAGATGAGCGGCGCCCTGCACACCTACCTGGCGGTGGCCGATACCTTCGCCTGCCGCCTGGAAGGGCTCCCCGGCGCACGCTACCAGGACAAGCTGGCCGGTTTCGCCGAGGGCGAACAGCAGGGCGAGCTGGGGGTGCGCGGCGGCATCGACCGGATCTACCACAGCAATGCCGAGCTAGTGCTGGACGATGGTGAGCGCCGCCTGCGGATCGCGCGCCAGGGCAGCGACTCCGCGGTGGTCTGGCACCCCGGCGAGACCCTCCCCGCGGACACCCCCGGCGAGGTCGCCCGCAGCTTTCTCTGCGTGGAAGCCGCCAACACCCGTCTCGACCCGGTATGGCTGGTGCCCGGTGCCCAGCACCTGCTGGGTACCACGCTGTCGCGGGAGTAAGGCGACTGTCCGGCCAACTATTGGGGGTCAGTTCACTTGCGGCTCGACACAGAGCCGATGGCTCGGGGCCCTCGGTGCCTCGCCCCTAGTGGTGGTAGCGCTGGGCCACCTCACGGGCCAGCTGGTGGATGCCATGCCAGTCCTCTGCCTCGACCAGCGATGCCGGGGTCAGCCAGGAGCCAGCCACGCACATCACATTCTTGAGCGCCAGGTAGTCCTCGGCGTTCTCCAGGGTGATGCCGCCGGTGGGACAGAAGCGCGCCTCGGACAGCGGGCCGGCGAAGGCCTTGAGCGCCTTGACGCCGCCGCTGGCCTCGGCGGGAAAGAACTTGAAGCGGCGGTAGCCGTACTGCCAACCGGCCATCAGCTCGGAGACGGTGGACACGCCGGGCAGCATCGGTACCGGGCTGCTTACGCCGTAGCGATAGAGCGCCTCGGTGGTGCCGGGCGTCACCACGAAGTCGGCACCCACCTCCTCTGCCTGGCGATACTGGGCCGGGGTGAGCACCGTGCCCACGCCGATGCTGGCCTGGGGCAGCGCCTCCTTGATGCGCTGAATCGCCTCCAGGGCACAATCGGTGCGCAGGGTGACCTCCAGCACGGTCAGGCCGCCCTCGACGAGGGCACGGGCCAGGGGCACGGCATCCTCGAGGCGCTGGATGGTCAGCACCGGAATCACCTCGGCCTTGAGGCAGATGCTGTCCAGTTCGGTGGTGCGGGTCGAGGGCAGCTGCTTGTCGATGGTCATTGATATCTCTCCGTGAGATCAGGGGGCCCAGTAGGTGGCCAGCGGACAGGCGAGAAAGGCGCGGATCGGCAACTCGCGAACGTCGTCGCCCGCCAGCGCCTGGGCCAGCACGGCGCGCTTGTCGCCGCCGGTGATATGCAGGAAGTGCCGCCGCGCCTGGTGCAGGCGGTCGGCGGAGAGGGTAATACGTGGTTGGGGCTGGCTCGGCGTGCGTACCGCCACCGCCGCGGCCTCGGTGGTCAGCGCCAGGGCGAGCTCGCGGCTGTCGGGGAACAGCGAGGCGGTGTGGCCGTCGCCGCCCATGCCGAGGATCACGGCGCTGGCCGGCCAGGCCAGGGGCTCGAGGCGCTCGGCCACGGCGGCCGCCCCCTGCTCGGGAGTGGGGTCGGCCGTGGTCAGCGGCACGAAGGTGGCGGCGGCAGCGGGGCCCTGGAGCAGATGCTCGCGCACCAGGCGGGCGTTGCTGTCCGCGGCGTCCGCCGCCACCCAGCGCTCGTCGGCGAGCGTCACCTGAATTCGTGCCCAGGGCAGCTCACAGCTGGCCAGGGCCTGGAAGAAGGGCACCGGCGTCGCGCCCCCGGATACCACCAGCAGGGCTCGCTCGTGGCTGGCCAGGTCGGCACGCAGCGCCGCGGCCACCGCCTCGGCCAGCTGGGTGGCCAGGCGCGTTCGACACAGCTCGCTCATATGGTTTCCTCCCGGGAGGCCTTCCAGAATCGCGCGACAAATCGCGCTCCTACAGCTCCCGACGAAGCCAGCCCCTTGCCGTTTCCGGCCTCGTCGCGGCGCTCCTGACGCTCTCTAGTAATCCTCATACCAGCTTCGTCCGTCCTGGGTGATCATGGCGATGGAGGCGACTGGCCCCCAGGAGCCGGCGGGATAGCGCCGCGGCGGCTCGTCATGCTCCTCCCAGGCGGCGATCAGGTTATCGCACCACTGCCAGGCGTGCTCCACCTCGTCGCGGCGCACGAAGAGGTACTGCTGCCCCTTCATCACCTCGAGCAGCAGGCGCTCGTAGGCGTCGGGAATGCGGGTCTTGGGGAAGGCGCTGTTGAAGTCCAGGTGCAGCGGGCCCCGGCGCAGGCGCATGCCCTTGTCCAGGCCGCTGTCCTTGGTCAGTACCTCCAGCGCGATGCCCTCCTCCGGCTGCAGGCGGATCACCAGCTTGTTGGCGGCCAGGTCGCGCTGGTCGGGGTCGAAGATGTAGTGAGGCTGCTGGCGGAAGTGGATGACGATCTGCGAGAGCTTCTCCGGCATGCGCTTGCCGGTGCGCAGGTAGAAGGGCACCCCGGCCCAGCGCCAGTTGGCCACGCCGGTCTTCATGGCCACGAAGGACTCGGTGTGACTCTCGGTGTTGGCGCCCTCCTCCTCCAGATAGCCCGGCACCGCCTTGCCATCGATGGAGCCGGCGGTGTACTGACCGCGCACCACGTCGCGCCCCAGCATATCGTCGGTAAATGGCTTGAGCGCCTTGAGTACCTTGACCTTCTCATCGCGGATGGCGTCGGCGTCGAGGTTGGCGGGCGGGTCCATGGCGATCAGGCAGACCAGCTGCAGGAGGTGGTTCTGCACCATGTCGCGCAGCTGCCCGGCGTCATCGAAGTAGCTCCAGCGCCCCTCGATCCCCACCTCCTCGGCCACGGTGATCTCCACGTGGGAGATATGGTTCTGGTTCCACTGGGTACCGAACAGCGGGTTGGCGAAGCGCAGTGCGATCAGGTTCTGCACCGTCTCCTTGCCCAGGTAGTGGTCGATGCGATAGACGCGCGATTCGGGGAAGGCGGCGGCGATGGCGTCGTTGATCTCGGCCGAGGAGGCGAGGTCATAGCCGATCGGCTTCTCCACCACCACCCGCGATGTGTCGTCGAGGCAGCCAGAGGTGTCGAGATGGCGACAGATGTCGCCGTAGATCCTGGCCGCCACCGATAGATAGACCACCATGGGTCGACTGGCGTGTCGGCGCCATTCGCAGATGGCGCCGTAGCCTTCGGGACAGGTGAAGTCGAGTGGGAGAAAGTCGAGGCGGGCCAGGAAGCGAGCCAGCGTCTCACGGTCGAGTTCCTGGGACTTGACGCGGGCCTCGAGCGACTTCTCCACTCGGCAGCGAAAGCCGTCCAGGTCGTGCCCCTGGCGGGCCAGGCCGAGCAGGCGGGTGGCGGGATCCAGCAGCCCCTCGCGCTCCAGGTGATAGAGCGCCGGGAAAAGCTTGCGCTGGGCCAGGTCGCCGAGGGCGCCGAACAGCACCAGATCGACCTCCGTGCTGCCTGCCTGGCCGCTTCGGTTACGTTGGCGCATCTCCGTCTCCCTTGCGTTAACTTACTAAAAAACTATCCATAGCCCAGAAGTCTTTTCAAGCAATAACTGTAAACTTACATAATATTGAGATGCCGTGGCACACCCTGTGGCCGCCGCGCGCCGTCACAAGCTAGGATAGACGGCGTCATGTAGTTAAATCACCACATTACCGATCAAGGTACCACCTCGCGGCGACACGCCGCCCCAGCACGGAGAGCGCTCCCCCACATGGCCCGTCACGATCTGATCGACCGCATCCGTCAGCGCCTCGAGCAACTCAATCGCTCCGAACGCAAGGTCGCCGACGTGATCCTGGCCGACCCCGCCGCCGCTACCGGCATGAGCATCGCCACCCTGGCCCAAGCCTCGTCGGTCAGCGAGCCAACCGTCAACCGCTTCTGTCGCAGCTTCGACGCCAAGGGCTTTCCGGATTTCAAGATCAAGCTGGCCCAGAGCCTGGCCAGGGGCACGCCCTATGTCAGCCAGGCGGTGGAGCCCGACGACACTGCCGCCGACTATACCCAGAAGATCTTCGGCGCCACCATTGCCGCCCTGGACACCGCGCGACGCCAGACCGACGCCGCGCGTATCGAGCGCGTGGTGGACTTCCTGATCCAGGCCAAGCAGATCCACTTCTTCGGGCTGGGCGCCTCGGGCGCCGTGGCCCAGGACGCCCAGCACAAGTTCTTCCGCTTCAACCTGCCGGTAACCGCCTACGTCGACGTGTTGATGCAGCGCATGGTGGCCTCCACCTGCCATACCGGCGACGTGGTGGTGGTGATCTCCTGGACCGGGCGCACTCGCGAGTTGGTGGATATCGCCAGGCTCGCCCGGGAGAGTGGCGCCGTGGTGCTGGGCATCACCGCGCCGGACTCCCCGCTGGCCAGGGAGTGCAGCGAGACCCTGGAGGTCGCTACCCCCGAGGACACCGACTACTACATGCCCATGACCTCGCGGATGATCCAGCTGGCATTGATCGACGTACTGGCCACCGGGGTGACGCTGCGTCGCGGAGAGGACTTCCTCGACCACCTCAAGAAGATCAAGGAGAGCCTCAGGCCAACGCGCTACCCCGGCAACACTGGCTGACGCCGCGGTTCTCGTCCCTTCCGCCCCTCCTGCAAACCGCTGCCCTAGCACCACCCGCCCCGCCGGAACCCGACGGGGCGGGGTGTCGACTGCGCCCGACAGAGGGCCATGCCCGGCCCCCAGCGAAGCTAGAAGCTGTAGTCCTTGCCGCTGATGGCGGCGGTAACGGTCACCTCCACCTTCAGCTCGTCGGCGGGCATGGGAGCGCACACGCAGGTACGCGCCGGGGCATGACCGGTGGGCACCCAGTCGTCCCATACCGCATTCATGGCGGCGACGTCGTGGCCGTCCTTGAGGTAGATGGTGGCGGTGAGCAGGTTCTCGCGGTCGCTACCGACCTCCTTGAGCAGGGCATCCACGCGGGCCAACATGCTCTCGGTCTGGGCGGTGATGTCACCGTTTCGTGCCTCGGGGCCGGCCACCTGGCCGCACAGGTAGGCGATACCGTTGTGAATCACGGCGCGGCTCATGCGTGCCTTGGTGTCGTAGCGGTTGATGGTCATGGGCGTTCTCCTGATAAGGATGGAAGACGCCAGCGATTATCTCCGCTTCGCCGGGATGCGTCGATATACGACTCCCCGCCCCGGGAATGCGAGTAACGACGACGCCCCGGGCCGTGGCGGCAGCGGGGCGTCGTGGCGGAAGTGGCCGTACCTGAATCAGCGCAGCAGCAGCACCGGTCCCTTGGCCTTGCGCAGCATGGCGGTGGTGGTACTGCCCACCAGCAGGTGGCGAATGCGCGAGTGGCCGTAGGCCCCCATCACCAGCAGGTCGATCTGCTGCTCCTCCTGGTAGGCGCGCAGGGTGGCCTCGACCTCGCCGGCGCGGATGGCGCCCTCGGCGTCATGACCGGCGTCGCGCAGGGTCTTGAGTGCCCAGTCGAGCTGCGAGCGATTGTCGCCGGTCTCGGCACCAACGATCACCACATGCACCGGCACGCCCTCGAACAGCGGACTCTTCGCCAGCATCTCCACCCCCTTGCGGGTGGTCTTGCTGCCGTCGAAGGCCAGCATCACCTTCTCGGGCTCCTTGAAGGCGTGGGGCACCATCAGGATCGGGCGGTGCAGGCTGCGCACCACCCGCTCCAGGTTGGAGCCCAAGTGGCCACTGTCCTGGTGGGCGGTCTCGCCTCGCTTGCCTACCACCAGCAGGCGGATCTCCTCCTGCAGCTCCTCCAGGGTCTCGACCAGGGTACCGTTGCGCTGACGGCCGGCGGCTTCGCTTGCCCCTTTCTCGACCGCCCGCTCCCGGGCCGCCTTGAGCATCAACCGGCCCTGCTCCTGGGCCACCTTGGCACGCCTCTCCTCCAGCTGGGAGAGCTCCTCGAGCAGGTGCTCCCGGGAGCCCAGGCCGATGTTGCCCGAGAGGTCGGTCTCGGCGGTCTGGGGGTGGTTGTCGTTCACGTGCAGGAAGGTCAGCGGGGCACCCAGCGCCAGGCTGGCCCAGGCGGCGTAGTCGCACACTCCTTCCGAGAACTTCGAGCCGTCGATGGCGGCCATTACCTGTTCGGTCATTGTCTTGTCCTGATACTGGCGTATTGGGTCATGGTGTCACGTTCCCCTGCATCGAGACGGGCGTCAATGCCCGCCCATCAGCTTCTCGACGGCCTCGGGATCGTCATGCACCGCATAGCGGTCGACGATGGTGGCGCTCGCCTCGTTGAGACCGATCAGCTCCACCTCGGTGCCTTCGCGACGGAACTTGATCACGATTCGATCCAGTGCCTGGACGGCGGTGATGTCCCAGAAATGGGCGCGTGACAGGTCGATGGTGACCTTCTCCACCGTCTCCTTGAAGTCGAAGGCCTTGCCGAAGCGCTCTGAGGAGGCGAAGAACACCTGGCCCACCACCGTGTAGACGCGCGCCTCACCGTCGTCGGCCTCCTCGCTGCCGATGTAGAGGATGTTGCCCACCTTGTTGGCGAAGTTCATGGCGGCGAGCAGCACGCCCACGAAGACGCCGATGGCCAGGTTGTGAGTGCCCACGGTCACGGCCACGGTGGCCAGCATGACCACGTTGGTGCTCATCGGGTGCTTCTTGAGGTCACGGATCGACTCCCAGCTGAAGGTGCCGATGGAGACCATGATCATCACCGCTACCAGCGCCGCCATGGGAATCTGCGAGACCCAGTCGGAGAGGAACACCACCATCAGCAGCAGCGCCACGCCGGCAACGAGGGTGGAAAACCGGGTCCGGCCTCCCGACTTGATGTTGATTACCGACTGACCAATCATCGCGCAGCCCGCCATGCCACCAAGCAACCCTGTACCCATGTTGGCAAGGCCCTGCCCCTTGCACTCGCGGTTCTTGTCGCTCTGGGTGTCAGTCAGGTCATCAACGATGGTTGCGGTCATCATCGACTCCAGCAGACCCACCACGGCCAGCATCACCGAGTAGGGCAGGATGATCATCAGCGTCTCGAGGTTGAGCGGCACCTCGGGCCACAGGAACACCGGCAGGCTGTCCGGCAGCTCGCCCATATCACCGACGCTGCGAATCTCCATGCCGGTCAGCAGGTAGACGGCAGTGAGTACCAGGATGCAGACCAGCGGCGAAGGCAGCGACTTGCCGACCACAGGGAGGTAGGGGAAGCCATAGATGATCGCCAGGCCGGCCAGGGTCATGGCGTAGACGTGCCAGGTCACCCCGGTCAATTCCGGCAGCTGGGCCATGAAGATCAGGATCGCCAGGGCGTTGACGAAGCCGGTGACCACCGAACGCGACACGAAGCGCATCAGGTCGGCCAGTTTCAGGTACCCCGCAACAATCTGCAGCACCCCGGTAAGCAGGGTGGCCGCCAGCAGGTACTCCAGGCCGTGCTCCTTGACCAGGGTCACCATCAGCAGCGCCATGGCACCGGTGGCCGCCGAGATCATGCCCGGTCGACCACCGGCGAAGGCGATGATCACTGCCATGGAGAAGGAGGCGTAGAGCCCCACCTTGGGATCGACACCGGCGATGATGGAGAAGGCGATGGCCTCGGGTATCAGCGCCAGGGCGACGACGATACCCGCCAGGGTGTCGCCCTTGAGGTTGGAGAACCAACTCAGTTTCATCTTTTCGTACATGCTGCGGTCCAGTCAGGGGAATGGATGGGCCGTGAGGCGTCGAAATCCTGTCGTCCACATGCCCTCTCCGGCACCTGTCAGGAGGGTGCTGTCGCCTTAGAAGGAGGGCGGCGAGGGCGTGAATCACGAAGAGTGAGGCGCACAGGGGCGCAAGTGACATCATGATGATGTCGAACGATGACGCACCGAAGACGGCGGCATCGCCGGGAGATAGGAGGGGGTGCGCTAGGGCGGAGTGGCCAGCCCTGCCAGGGGAGTCATCATGTGCTCGGGGTTCATCAGACGAAGATCCAGGGGTTGGCGCGACAGGAGCGCGGCATTCTAGCAGAGCTCGTGCTGCGCTGCATCCGGCGCCCGCCGACGCCGCTCGATCCGCCTGTCGACGAGCCCCTTGGCCAGCAGGCTGCCGAGCACCAGGGCACCGCCCAGGAATGCCGCGGGGGCTGGCCGCTCGCCGAGCAGCCACCACACCCAGAGGGTGCCCACCACGACCTCCAGCAGCATCAGCAGCCCCACCTCCGCGGCGGGCAGGTAGAGGGGGCCACGCTGGATCAGGGTGAACCCCAGCGGCAGCAGCACCAGGCAGAGCACCAACAGCCACAGCAGTGAAGGGCCGGAAGGCAACTCGACACCGGGACCAAGCAGGGCATAGAGCCCCGCGGCGACCGCCACGATCAGCCCGGCCAGGGTGAGCATGGGGCTCATGTCGACCCCCGGCCGGGTGCGCGCCAGGGTGAAGTTGGCGGCCAGGGCCGTGGCCGCCAGCAGGGCGAAGCCATTGCCGAGCCAGGAGCCCGATCCGGCATCATCCAGGGCGATCAGCGCGATACCCAGCAGACAGCCGAAGATGGCCAGCCAGGTGCGCCGCGGCAGTCTCTCGTGCAGGAAGACCCGGGAGAGGAGCGCGGCGATCAGCGGGGCACCTGCCAGGATCATCAGCACGTTGCCGCCGCGGGTATACTGGTTGCCGAGCACGAAGCCGAAGGTGGAGAAACTGAAGAGCACGGCCACGCCGATGCCGGTCCAGCCGCAGCGCCGGTAGGCCAACGGCGCCGCTAGCCCATGGCGGGCAACCACGATGGCAATGAAACCGAGTGCGGTGAGCAGGCCGCGCCAGATCAGGATCTCGGCATCGGGCAGGCCGATCACCTTGATCAGCAGGGCGTCGGGGGAAATGATCAGGGCGCCGCCGCCGGTCATCAGCAGACCCTGCTGGCGGAGAGAAAGGGGAGCGGGGCTCAAGGCAACCTCGATATCGCGATGGGCCCCTCAGCATGCCACGGCCAGCCGGCCGTGGCATCAGCGGGTCAGGAAGAGCTGCCGTCCTCAGGCGCCTGGCCTCCCGTGCGTGCCTGGGCGGCCGGAGAGGCCTTGAGGTGGCGGAAGGCCTCCATGATGTCCATGGGCAGCGGGAAGACGATGGTGGAGGCGTTCTTGTTGCTCATGTCGCTCATGGTCTGCAAGTAGCGCAGCTGCAGCGCCGCCGAGTTCTCGGCCATGACGTTGGCGGCCTCGACCAGCTTGCGGGAGGCCTGCAGCTCGCCCTCGGCGTGGATCACCTTGGCGCGCCGTTCGCGCTCGGCCTCGGCCTGGCGGGCGATGGCGCGGATCATGCTCTCGTCGAGATCGACGTGCTTGATCTCGACATTGGCCACCTTGATGCCCCAGCTCTCGGCAGAGCTGTCGATGATCTCCTGGATATCGTCGTTGAGCTTGTCACGCTCGGAGAGCATCTCGTCGAGATCATGCTTGCCGAGCACCGAGCGCAGCGTGGTCTGGGCGAGCTGGCTGGTCGCCTGGGTGAAGTTCTCGACCTGGATGATCGCCTTCTCGGGATCCACCACCCGGAAGTAGAGCACCGCGTTGACCTTTACGGTGACGTTGTCACGGGAGATCACGTCCTGCTCGGGCACGTCCATGGTGACCACCCGCAGGTCCACCACTTCCATCTTCTGGATGCCGGGGATAATGATGATCAGGCCCGGCCCCTTCACCGACTGGAAGCGCCCCAGGAAGAAGACCACGCCGCGCTTGTACTCCGGCAGGATACGGATCGACGCTGCCAGCAGCATCACCACCAGCACGACGGGAACGAGATAGGAAATCAGCATGGTTGCCACTCCTTGAACGATCGGGCGACGGCGGATGCCATCTCCCGGCTTGCTTTACCCGGATGACTCCAGTGGCGCCACCTCCAAAGTCAGGCCATCCACCGCGGTGACCCGCAGCGTCTGGCCATACGCGATGGCCACCCGGCTGCGTGCATTCCAGCGCTCGCCCATCAGGCGCACATGACCGCTGCCGGTGAAGTCCTCCAGGGCCACGGCCTCATGGCCGATCAGTTCTTCCTGGCCGGTGAGCACAGGGCGGCGGCGCAGGCCCACGAAGCGCAGCATGATCCACAGCATCAGCGCCGAGGAGATAAGGGCCACGCCACCGATCAACGGCAGCGAGAGCCGCAGGTTTTCTGCATCCATCAGGATCACCGACCCAATCACGAAGGCGACTATGCCGCCGAATCCGAGGATGCCGAAGCTGGGCATCAGCGCCTCGCCCACGATCAGCGCCAACCCCACCAGGATCAGCGCCAGACCCGCATAGTTGACCGACAGCACCTGGAAGGCGAACAGCGCCAGCAGCAGGCAGATGATGCCGATGGTACCCGGTACCAGGCTGCCCGGGTTGGAGAGTTCGAAGATCAGCCCATAGAAGCCGATGATCATCAGGAAGTAGGCGACGTTGGGGTCGGTGATCACTGAAAGCAGCTGAGTGCGCCAGTCCGGATCGAAACGCTCGATGGCCAGGTCCGCGCTGGCCAGGGTGCGCTCGCCGTCATCCATCACCACCGTACGCCCGTCGATCTTCGCCAGCAGGTCGTCGAGGTCCCGGGCCACCACGTCGATGACGTTTTCCTCGAGTGCCTCCTCGGCGGTAAGGTTGACCGCCTCACGCACCGCCGCCTCGGCCCAGTCGGCGTTGCGGCCATGGCGCTCGGCCAGGCTGCGGATATAGGCCACCGCGTCCTCGAGCACCTTGCGCTCCATGGCGGTCTCGCCGCGGCGGGGCTCGTCGCTCGCATCGCCTTCGGGGGCCTGCGACGAGTCCTCGGCCGCCTCCCCCTCCTCGCCTGTGCCTTCCTCCTCGCCCTCGCCGCCGAGGCCCGGCAGGCCACCGCCACCCAGTTGTACCGGCGTTGCCGAGCCCAGATGAGTCGCCGGGGCCATGGCGGCGACATGGCTGGCGTAGAGCAGGTAGGTGCCGGCGCTGGCCGCCCGGGCACCGGCCGGGGTGACATGGATCGCCACCGGCACCTGGGAGGCGAGCATGTCGCGGATCATGTCGCGCATGGCAGCGTCGAGACCGCCCGGGGTATCCATCTCCACCACCACCAGTTCCGCGTCCGCCTCGGCGGCACGGGCCAGGCCGCGGCGGAAGTAGTCGGCGGTAGCGGGACCGATGGCCCCCTCCACCGTCATCACCAGCGCACTGCGCTGGCCCTGCTGGGCCTGGACCGCGACCTGACCGACCAGCATCAGGGCGCCCAGCGCCAGGCAGGCGAGGCTGAACAGCAGCAGGCGGCGCCCGGTGAGGGCGCGATGGCGTGGCGTCATGGCGGTCATCCCTGCGACTCCCCTCGGCGGGTGGAGGTCTCCTGATGTGTGAGTCTCGGCGTGCCCGCCGGGTTCAGTGCGCGACACGCCGACGGATGTCTTCAGCGTAGGCGGCGAGCAAGCGGGCTGGCAAACCCGCAACGCCGGGCGCGACAGGCTGTCGCGCCCGGCGACGCCCCCATGAGCGGCGAGTCGCCGGCGCGGGGTCAGAGGTCGAGGGATCAGAGGTCGTGGGGCTTGCCGGCGAAGCGGCGCTGCACCTCGACCATGTAGGCGGCCAGCGAGGTCAGCTCCTCGCTGCCCCAGGCCAGCGGCTCGGCCTCCATGGGGGCCACCATGCAGATCTGCACCATCTCGTCGGCATGGACCTCGGGCATGCCGAACTGCGCCTCGCCCATGGCCACCCGATGGGGGAAGGGCTGCTCGAAAGTGGCCTGGTAGCCGATATCATTGCCGTCGCTGCCGTGGCAGCTGGCGCAGGCCAGGCCATTGCCGCTCAGCGAGGTGTCGTAGTAGAGCGCCTCGCCACGGGTCAGCAGTTCGGCGGGGTTGGCACTGCTCTCGCTGTAGGCCGGCGCATAGCCTTCGGGGCGACGCACGGCCGCGGCGCTGGCGGCCTCGCCCTCGGCTTCACCGTCCGCTTCCCCTTCCGCTTCACCTTCACCCTCTGCTTCGCCTTCGGCTTCTTCCTCGGCTTCCGCTTCTGCCTGGGCATCGGCGCCTCCCTCGGCATGGGCACTGGACAGGAACCAGGCTCCCTTTCGGGCCTCGGGGGTCGCCTCGTCATTCACCAGCGACACGCCACCCGCGGCCAGGGCGAGGATCGGGACGCTACCGGCCAGGCCGCGGCCCAGCCGGTTCAGCAGGCGGCAGCGCTTGTCGTTGTCGTATGTCATCTGCATTCTCCTACATGACGTTCCAAGGGACTCAAGGGTTGTTCGAATCGGGACGTGATGCCCTCTTCGTCCGCCATGCTGTGGCGGTAACCCTTGGTAGGAATGCAGGGCGAGTCCTTACACCCCTGGTACCAACACCCGTGTAAGGTGGTAGCGATCTTCGCCGACCAAGTAGCCGTAGCGGGACCTCGTTTCGACGAGGTGTTTCCCAGATTCCCGGAGTGAACATGCAGGACGGCCAGCTTCCCGAAGCCACAGCATTTACGGACATCACGGCCGCCCATGCCGAACGGCTGGCGGCGCTGCGTCCCCGCCTGCTCTCCTTCGCCCGGCTTCACCTCAGGGACAACGCCCTGGCAGAGGATGCGGTTCAGGAAGCCCTGATGGCGGCCATCGAGAAGGAGGCCAGCTTCGCCGGACGCTCCGGCTACGAGACCTGGGTCTTCGGCATCCTGAAGTACAAGATCCTCGATCTGATGCGCCTGCAGAAGAAGCAGGGGCGCTTCAAGCCTCTCGAGGAGGAGGGCGAGGACGATGCCATCGATCGCCAGTTCCAGGCGAGCGGCCGCTGGCGCGAGGAGGCTCGACCTTCCAGCTGGGGTGATCCGGATCGTGCCTTCGAGACGGAGCATTTCTGGCGGGTCTTCGATGCCTGCATGCTCGCCCTGCCGGACGGCGCCGCCAGGGTCTTCTCGCTCCGCGAGCTGATGGGGCTCTCCACCGCCGATATCTGCAAGGAGGTGGGAATCCAGGAAAACAATTGCTGGGTGATCCTGCACCGCGCCCGCCTCCGTCTTCGCGCCTGTCTGGAGCAGGGCTGGCTTTCGGAGGAAACACCATGATGATGTGCAAGGCGGCGACCCGCCTGATGTCGCTCAAGCAGGATCGCAGGCTGACATTCCGGGAGAAGGTATCGCTACGCCTTCATCTGTCAATGTGTGGCGCCTGCCGGGAGTGCGACAGGCAGTTCACGCTCCTTCATGAAGCGGGAAAGCGATACATCGCAGCACAAGACCACACTGAGGACAGTCGCTGAGCGCACGTCTCGAGCGAGGGTAGTCGCTACTGCGCGTCCATAGTGTCTTCATGCGGTCTGCCTCCTTGGGGGGATTGCTGGGCTAATTACCTCATCGCGCTGCCGACGCCAGTGTCGGAGCGTGGAGGGGTGCACACCGAACGCATCGGGCAGTTCCACCCCGAGTTGTTGCGCCAGTAGCCCCAGCAGGGCCATATGGTGCACGGTATGACTGGTCATAAAGGTCAGTTCACGAGCCAGGCTGGTGGTCAATGACAGGCTGATACCGCCCTCCTCTACCGGGTAGGTCAGCTGCAGCTGCGTCGAGGAGTGCTCGGTCAGGCGCTCAAGCCCGTCGCGGATCTCGGACAGCCGCTCGAGGGCACGCGCCGGTTCCCTCTCGAGGTCGGGGTCCCGGTCACGCGTTTCGTAGTCGATGCGGCCCGAACCGCCGCCCTCCAGCAGGGCCTGGTAGTGGTCGAGGATATGGCGCAGGTGGCGTCCCAGGGTCTGCTTCCCCTCGGCGTCGAAGGCGTGTCGGTACTGCGCCGGGGAGAGCACCGCCAGGAACGCCTCCAGCTGCTGCAGGCTCTGGCGATTCTCCTCGACCAGGGTATCGAGACAGGATGGCGCTTGGGTCTTGGTCATGGGCGTTCCCTCCGCTGAGCGAGACGCCGCACCGGCCCCGGGGACCGGCACGGCGCGTGAATGGCATCAGTAGGCGCCTTCGCCTTCAGCCTCACCTTCTGCCTCCGCTGCACCCTCGGCCTCTGCTTCACCCTCGGCCTCCGCTTCGGCTTCGGCTTCGGCTTCGCCCTGAGCCTCTTCCTCGTCATGGGTGCCGGCCTCGGCACCCCCTTCCGCACCAGCTTCCGCTCCGCCCTCGGCATGGGCTTCGGCTAACATCAGCGGGGCCTCCTGGCCGCTGGTGTAGGTGGGCTCGGTGGGCTCATCGGCCACCGCCTGCATCGCCGCACCGCTGGCCACCAGCGCCAGAGCGGGTGCCGCATGTCCCAATCGACGGCCGAGCCGCTCGATCAGGGTCCGGCGTTTCTCGTCTGTTTCCGTCATGACATGACCTCCGTCAGGGTATCGCGGGCAGGGTCACTCCCTGCCCTCGGACGAGAAGGCGACACGCCTCCTCGACAGGGGAGCCGAGGCTCCCGCTGTTCAGGCATCGACCGAGGCATCGGTCGTTTCTTCAAGGGGGGCGCCGCCGCGGGCGACCAGCCAGGCGGCCAGGTGCTCCGGTGGCGCCTGGGTATCGATGCGATGGCGCACCACGCCCTCCAGCCAGGCGTCGAGACGCGCAATCGTCTCGGCCGACGGCGCCGTCCCATCAGGGGCATATGCCAGCGGCAGCAGCGCCGCGAGGGCGTCGAGCCGGGCGAGTGGCCGAGGCGCGTCGGCGTCCTCGCCATCCCCCTGCATCACCAGCAGCGGCACGTCGCCGGCTGCGAGTGGGGACGGCGTCCCGACCCGACGACCCGCCAGGGGCAGACCCAGCGGCTCCAGGCGCACCTGCGCTCCCTCGAACACCAGCCGCACGCCGCGGCTGACCTCTCCAGGCAGGGCGCCGAGTGCCTCGCTTCCTGTGGCCTTGTCCCACGCCAAAAGCACCGCCTGGCCGGAACTCGTCTGCCACCAGGCGAGGTCAAGCACCGGCTGTCCGGGGCTCGCGGCGAGGCGCAGCAGACGCGTGCCCAGCGCCGGTACCACTTCGGCCAGAGTGAGCCGGCTCGCCACCAGACGCCCGCCCTCTGCCAGGGCGTAACCGGTCGGCGAGGCGAGTACTGACAGGTGCACCGATGTCGCAGCGGCCGCCGACTCCGACGACACGGGAGAGAGCCGCTCGCCGAAGGCATGGCACAGGCGTCGCTCGACCGCCGCGTCAGGCAGCACCAGGGCCCAGTCACGCGCGTCGAAGCGCAGCCACCATCGGGAAGGGCACGCCTCGGCGTCACGCTCGACCTCGCTATCGTCCTCCCCCTGGATCGGGTGCCGGCCCTGGCAGAGCAGTCCCTCGCGACACCACTCCCCCAGGGTCGACCACACCGTGTCGCGCAGCTCCTCAAGCGACGCCGGCGGCTCGCTCGCCTCGGCGAGGGCCGCGGCGATGGCGTCGGGATCCAGCCCCTCGGTGGCCAGCAGCCAGATCAGCGCGGCGGCGTCGTTGGGTCGGTAGAGACGACCGCTCGCCTCGGCATAGAGCGCCAGGCGATCTTCCGCATGGAACTCCGCCACTCGGCGGCGCACCAGCTGCGGGCGCGGCAGTGAGCGCCCCGCCACCGCCTCGGCCAGGGTGAGGTCGGCCAGGCTCGGCAGCGAGAAGGCGGGCAGGTAGCGCTCCGGCTCGTCCGCCGGCAGAAGCCGCTGGAAGCCGCCGGCCCGGCTCTCCTCGGCCCGGGCCTCGGCCAGCAGGGTCGCGGCGTCGAGCCCCTCGGCCGGCGGGTGATCGCCGGCGACGTCCACCAGGCTCAGCATGTCGTGCACCAGCTCGCCCTTGATGCGCTCCTCGACCAGACCGCCATCCTCAGGGGCGGCGCAGGTACCCAGCGACGGGCTGAGGTTGCACTCCAGGATCCACGGCTTGAGGTCGGCGTCCACCAGGCAGTCGAGCCCCAGCAGCTCGTAGCCGCCGAGCGGATCGGCGCCTACCTCGGCGCTCCGTGCGCGCAGTCCATCCACGGCAGAGATGGCGGTCAGGGCCACCAGGTCCTCGATGCGGGCGAACAGGCGCTCGTCGTCATGCCCCTGTTCACGAAGCCAGGCGCGGTAGCGCTCGAGATCGATGAACTCCACCGGCACCTCGGCGCGGGTATTGAGCGCGTTGATGTCGGGATTGGTGAGCTGGCTGTAGGGGTTGTCGGCATCCTCGGGATCCCAGGGCTCCGAGGCGAGCTTGGCGAAGCCCTGCCGATAGAGGTAGACCCGCAGCGGAGTCAGCGAACTGACCAGCACGTAGAGGCGCAGCACGTACTTGTGGCCGCGGATGGTGTGGGGGCGATCCAGGTACGCCTGCACCAGGTGATCCCGCGCCGTCGTCGCCTCGGCCACATCGCGCAGCACCCGCACCCCCTTGCCCTTGGAAGCATTGGTGGGCTTCTCGATCCAGCGCGCCTCGGGAGCCGTCAGGGCCGCGAGCTGCAGCGCCTGATGGTCACTGGGCATGAGCCAGGCGTGGGGGAAGAAATCGAGCCGGGAGACCAGGGAATGCCCTGCTCCGAAGCCGTCGACCAGCCGGGCGCGCAGCGCGGCAAGGCTATCGTGCAGGCGGCTCTTCACCGTCAGGGCGGCGTTGCCCGGGAAGTGGTTGAGCTTGCGTTGAGGTGAGACGCGACGGAACTGCGCCGGTGCCGGCATGCCGGTGACCCAGGCGGCATCCCAGTGAATCTCGTCACCCTCCTCCCACCCCTGCGCCTCCAGCGCCTCGCGAAAGAAGCGATCCTGTTCGGCGGCGCGTCGGCCGCTCAGCCAGAAACGGCGGGCAGGCATCGCCTGGCTCATCTCTCTGGGCATGTACTTCTCCTCGGGTAGGGCCGGGGCAAGCCGATCAACGTCATCTGCTGTTGAGTAGCCGGTACGCGGCATTCCTTACAGTTATCCCTCTACAGCAATAGCAAGTGTAGGTGCTGTCGCGTCAGCGTGACGAAACGAACAGCACCTGCACCACCATATCTTATCTATTAACCATGTTTGATATTCTTTAAAAGAATAACAAAGAGAGGAAGCATTCTTGGCGAGGGAGCGCCGCTTCGTTGCAGCATGGGCCCAACCCAATCCCTGACGAGGAGGATCCGACATGAGATCCCGACTGATCATCGCCGCCGGCGCACTGGCAGTAGCCGGCCAGGCCCACGCCCTGCACCCCTCCCCCCTGGTGGAGGCCGAGTGGTTGAGCAAGCAACTCGATAGTGACGACCTGGTGGTGCTGGACGTGCGCTCGGCCATCGACGACGGCGGCGACCTTGAGAGCTTCGAGGCGGCGCGCATCCCGGGCAGCCGCTACTCCAGCTACACCGACGCCGGCTGGCGCGAGAGCCGCGATGGCGTGGCCGGGCTGATGCCGGAGGTCGAGGCCCTGGAGGCGCTGATCGGTGAGCTCGGCATCGACAACGACGACACCGTGGTGGTGGCCGCCGCCGGCACCGGCCCCACCGACTTCGGCAGCGCCGCGCGGGTCTACTGGACCTTCAAGGCGCTGGGACACGACGAAGTAACGATCCTCAACGGCGGTGTCGCCGGCTGGCAGGCCCAGGGCTTCGAGGTCGCCTCGGGCGCCCCGGAGACCATCACGGCCACCGACTTCGAGGGCAGCCTGCAGGACGCCCTGCTGGCAACCACCGCCGAGGTCGAGGGCGCCCGCGAGAATGACGAGGCACTGGTGGACGCCCGCCCGACGGACTTCTATCGCGGCGAGACCCAGTCTCCTGCCGCGCGTGCCCCGGGCACCATCCCCGGTGCGGTCAACCTGCCCCACCACGACGCCCTGGTCGAGCGCGACGGCGCCTACTACCTGGACGCCGAGGCCCTGCAGGCCAGCGTCGACGAACTGGGCCTGGATCCGGAGGCCCCCGCGGTGGCCTTCTGCAACACCGGCCACTGGGCCGCCAGCGGCTGGTTCCAGCTCAGCGAGGTGGGCGGCCTGGAGGACGTCAGCATGTACGACGGCTCCATGGCCGAGTGGACCCGGGACGACGACCGGCCGCTGCACCTGGCGGAGCGCGGCATCGTCAGCGTAGGCGAACTGGTCGACTGAGCCCGTCTTGCCCTGCGCCTCCCAAAGACAACGAGGCCCCGCGAGCCTGAGCTCGCGGGGCCTCGGCGTTTTAGGCGCTTCCGCTCAGCCGAGTCGCTCGGCCAGGGCGTCGAGGTCGGTGACGGTGAGGTCGGGCTCGATGCCCCAGGGATCGAAGGGCGCCTCCGGGCTGCGCCGCACCCAGGCGGCGTGAAGGCCGGCATGGCGTGCGCCGATCACGTCGAAGGCGTTGCTTGAGATCAGCCAGGTATCGCCCGGCTCGCTCTCGAGGCGGTGACGCAGGTGGGCATAGACCGCGGGATCCGGCTTGAAGCGCTTGACCTCGTCGACACTGACCACATCGGCGAAGTAGCCGCGGATGCCGGCCTGCTCGAGCAGCCCCTCCACCGCCGCCGCGGTGCCGTTGGAGAAGGCCACGCAGGTGACGCCGGCCTCCCCCAGGCTCGCCAGGGCGCCCTCGGCCTCGGGGAAGGCCGGCAACTCGGCGTAGATCTGCATCAGGTGGTCGCGGTCGGTATCGGAGAGGCCGGCCCGCAGGGCGCGGTCGGTGAACACCAGGGCCTCTTCGGTGCAGCGGACGAAGGGCTCATAGGCCCCCATCAGTCCACGGCGGAAGCTGTACTCCAGCTGCTTGTCGCGCCAGCGCCGCGAGAACTCCGGGGCCAGCTCGGCCTTGCCCAGTGCCCCGAGCCGCTGCTCCAGCTCGGAGACCACCCCGTGGGTATCGATCAGCGTGCCATAGACATCGAAGGCCAGGACCTTTGCCATGGGAAGCGCTCCTTCACTGTGGGTCGATGTCTCGAGGGTGTGCCAGCCCGGCCGGCGAGGCAAGAGTCCCCTTCAACGGCATCGCCGCGGGACAGGCCCGCGGCGATGAAGCGGCCCGAGGGCCGGCAGGGGTGAACTCCGGATCAGGCGACCGGAGCAGTCACCGCCTTGAGGGCACCTTCGCGCACCAGGGCGTCGGTGACCTTGTCCACGGCACGACGGGCGCGGGCGACGATCTCGTCGACCTGGGCCGGCGTCGCGATCAGCGGCGGCGCGAAGCCGAGGATGTCACCCTGGGGCATGGCGCGGGCGATCAGGTTCTCGTCGAGTGCCGCGGCCGCGATGCGCGGACCCACCTTGAGTGCCGGGTCGAAGTGCTCACGCTTCCCGGGGTTGGCGGAGAACTCCAGCGCCGCAAGCATGCCAACACCACGCACGTCGCCGACGATGGGATGGTCGCCGAAGGCATCGGCCATGGCCTGCTGCAGGTAGGCGCCGGTCTCGGCGGCGTTCTCGGTCAGCTTCTCGCGCTCGATGATCGCCAGGTTGGCCAGCGCCGCGGCACAACCCAGGGCATGGCCGGAGTAGGTCCAGCCGTGGCCGATGGGACCGTACTCGCCGGTGCCCTGCTCGAGCACCTTCCAGACGCGGTCACCGACGATGACGCCGGAGAGCGGCTGGTAGGCGCTGGTCAGCCCCTTGGCCACGGTGATCAGGTCGGGCTTGATGCCGTAGTGGTGGCTGCCGAAGTCGGCACCGATGCGCCCGAAGCCGCACACCACCTCGTCGGCGATCAGCAGCACGTCGTACTTGGCGAGCACCGCCTGGATCGCCTCCCAGTAGCCCTCCGGCGGCGGCACGATGCCGCCGGTACCGAGCACCGGCTCGCCGATGAAGGCGGCCACGGTCTCCGGGCCCTCGGCCAGGATCATCTCCTCGAGCTTCGCCGCGCAATGCTTCGAGAACTCGCGCTCGCTCATGCCCTGCTGCTCGGCGGCGCGGTGATAGTAGAACGGCGCCTCGGTGTGCAGGATGCCCTCGAAGGGCAGGTCGAACTGGTCGTGGAACGCCTTGAGGCCGGTCAGCGAGCCGGTGGCCAGGCCCGAGCCGTGGTAGCCACGCATGCGCGAGATCACCTTCTTCTTCTGCGGGCGACCGAGCACGTTGTTGTAGTAGCGCACGAGCTTGAGCTGGGTCTCGTTGGCGTCACTGCCGCCGAGGCCATAGTAGACCTTGGACATGCCGGGGCCGGCGAGCTCGATGATCTTCTCGGAGAGGGCGATCTGCGGCTCGTTGGAGTGCCCCACATAGGTGTGGTAGTAGGAGAGCTCCAGGGCTTGCTGATAGATCGCCTCGGCCACCTCGGTACGGCCGTAGCCGATATTGACGCAATAGAGCCCGGCGAAGCCGTCGATGAACTCGCGGCCATCCTTGTCGCGGATGGTGATGCCCTGACCACCGGTGATCACGCGGCCCGGGGCGTCGCCGTGGGCGAAATCGCGCAGGTGGCTGGAGGCGTGGAAGGTGACCTTGCGGTCGCGGTCGATCAGGTCCTGGTGCTGCTGGCTCATGTCGTTCTCTCTGTAATCAAGGCTCCCCGGCGTCCTGCCGGGGAGGATTTTCATCGTCGTCATGCAGGGGTTGAAATCAGCTGCCGGAGACCGACCCAAGCGCCCCCAGGCAGTAGTACTTGGTCTCCAGGTACTCGTCGATGCCGGTGATGCCACCCTCGCGACCGAGGCCGGAGTGCTTGACGCCGCCGAAGGGCACGGGCGGGCCGGTCATCTTCACCGAGTTCACCGAGACCATGCCGAACTCCAGCGCGCGCATGATCTTCCAGATGCGGCGGATATCGTGGGTATAGATGTAGGCTGCCAGGCCATACTCGGTGTCGTTGGCCATCTCGATGACCTGGTCGTCATTCGCGTAGGCAGTGATCCCGGCCACCGGCGCGAAGCTCTCCTCGTGCCAGATCTTCATGTCATGGGTAACCCCGGTGAGCAGGGTGGGCATGAAGAAGTTCTCGCCCGGCGCCAGGCTCTGGTCGCCGGCCACCAGGGTGGCGCCCTTGGCCAGGGCGTCATCGACGATGGCCGCGGCCTTCTCCACCGCCTGGCGGTGGATCAGCGGACCCAGGTCGATCTCGCTCTCCAGGCCATTGCCAACGGTCAGCGCCGCCATGCGCTCGGCGAAGTGCTCGACGAACTCGTCATGGATCGACTCGTGGACCAGGATGCGGTCCGCGGCGAGGCAGTCCTGGCCGGCGGTCTGGAACTTGGCCGCCACCGCGGCGAAGGCCGCCTCCTTGGGGTCCATGTCCGGCCCGACGATGAAGGGCGCATTGCCCCCCAACTCCAGCGACACGCGCTTGACGGTGTTGGCGCTCTGCTCGAGCAGCAGGCGGCCGACCCGGGTGGAGCCGGTGAAGGAGAGCGCCTTGACGCGATCCTCCGCGCAGAGGATCTTCGAGACCTCGGCGGGCTCACCCAGCACCACATTGAAGATGCCAGCCGGGATGCCGGCGCGCTCGGCCAGCTCGGCCAGTGCCAGCGCCGAGAACGGGGTCTCCCCGGCGGGCTTGACGATCACCGGGCAGCCGGCGGCCATGGCGGCGGCGGCCTTGCGGGTGATCATCGCCAGCGGGAAGTTCCACGGGGTGATCAGCGCGGCGATACCCACCGGCTCCTTGATGGTGCCCAGGGCGGCGTTGGGGATATGGCTGGGGATGGTCTCGCCGAAGGTACGCTTGCCCTCCTCGGCAAACCAGCGCACGAAGCTGGCCCCGTACTCCACCTCGCCGCGGGCGTCGGGCAGCGGCTTGCCCTGCTCCAGCGTCATGATGGTGGCCAGGTCCTCGCGGTTGGCCTGCAGCAGGTCGTACCAGGCCAGCAGGCGCTCGCAGCGCTCGTCGGCGCGCAGCGCGCGCCAGTGCACGAAGGCGGCCTCGGCGGCATCCACGGCGGCGCGGATCTGGTCGGCCTCGAGCCACGGAATATGCCCGATCACCTCGCCGGTGGCGGGATCGATCACGGCCTCCTCGCGGCCGCCGTCGCCGTGGGTCCACTTGCCATCGACATAGGCGTACTGACGGAACAGACGCGGATCGTCGAGCATGGTGGACAGCGTCCTGGACAGCTTCATGTTCATGCGGCACCTCCCCTGACGCACCGGCCGGATTGACGTTGTGAGCCGGTACAAAAAAGACTGGCGAGCCGCCCGGTTGCGTCCGGTGCGGCTCGATGGGGACATGATAGGGGAGAAGCTGCGGCGGGAGTTTTCGTTAGCCGACGAGGCGAATGGGCTTTTTTTCGTCCTCGCCGGCGTGACACGAAGTTTTTCTGTGGTGGTCGGATGCGAGCGAGGCGCTCAGCCCGCCGCGGGGTCGACCAGCGCTTCCTCGGTGAACACCAGCAGCCCCAGCTCCGGGCGGTAGCCGTGGATCTCGGTGACATCCAGTGCCTGCAGGAAGGCGAGGATCTCCTCGCTGACCACCTGCCCCGGTACCAGTACCGGGAAGCCCGGCGGATAGGGGATCACGAAGCTCGCCGAGACCACGTCGCGGCCGTCTCGCATCGCGGCCTGCAGCGCGCCATTGTCGAAGCGCAGGTACTCGGTGTTCTCCTCGTCGTAGCTCAGGAAGTAGGCGCGGCGAATATCCCCCTGGGGGGTGTCGGGGCACTGGCGGAAGGCGTCGTGGAAGCGGCTGAAGTCGGGCAGTGGCGGCAGTTCCTGGGTCAGGGAGTGCACGCGGTGCTCGATGATCTTGCGCTCGGGCCGACTGCTCTCCTCCCAGCGCGCCTCGAACTCCTTGGCCAGCTTGATCAGCACATCGAGCAGGTAGGCAATGGAGCCGCGGGTGGTGCCGATGTTGGTCATGAACAGCACGGTATTGCGCGAGGTCTTGTTGATCTGGATGCCGTACTTGTTCATCAGGTATTCGTTCTTGAAGGTATCGCCGTCGATGCCGGTGGCGCCGATGGCGATGGTGATTCGGCTGGGGTCGACGACGAACTCGTCGTTGGCCCAGGCCTCCTCCATCTTGTTCCAGCCGGTCACCGGGTCGAAGAAGGTATCGACTCCCGACTGGCGGTACTCCAGCGGCACCATATCCTTGTTGATCAGCACCCGGAAGTACTTCTGCAGCAGCGGGTGGGTGTAGAGCTGCTCGCGCAGCGAGAGCGCCGCCTCCACCTGGGCGTGAACCAGTTCGAAGCCCTCCATCTCCGCCTGCATCCGCCCCACGTCCAGCGAGGCGATGATCTGGTAGTTGGGCGAGGTCGAGGTATGGGTCATGTAGGCCTCGTGGAACGGCGCCTCGACCTTCTGGCGGAAGTCCTGGTCCCAGACATGGATCATCGAGCCCTGGCGCAGCGAGGTCAGGGTCTTGTGGGTGGAGTGGGTGGCGTAGGTGCGGATGCGCACCACGTCGGGATCAGGAAGCAACCGCCGCTCGAGCCAGGTGGCGTCATCATCGGGGTCGAGCTGGTCGAACTCCGCCTTCCAGGCGGCGTACTCCTCGCGGTAGGCCTCGCTGCGGTAGCGCTCGCGCAGGGTACGCGCGGAATGCATGGCAGTGCGCGGCCGGTAGGTGGGGTTGAAGCCCGCGAAGGCGAACCAGGCCTCGTCCCACAGGAACACCAGGTCGGGCTTGATCGCCAGGCACTCCTCCATCACCCGGCGTACGTTGTAGACCACGCCATCGAAGGTGCAGTTGGTGAGCAGCAGCATCTTGACCTTGTCGAGCTCGCCGGCGCGCTTGTAGGCGAGCAGGGTCTTCTTGATCTCGTGGAGTGGCACCGCGCCGTACATGGAGTAATCATGCAGCGGGTAGGAGTCCAGATAGCTGACGTGGGCGCCGGCCAGCACCATGCCGTAGTGGTGGGACTTGTGGCAGTCGCGGTCGATCAGCACGATGTCCCGTGGCTTGACCAGCGCCTGCACCACGATCTTGTTGGCGGTGGAGGTGCCATTGGTGACGAAGAAGCTCTGGCGCGCCCCGAAGGCTCGGGCGGCGTACTCCTGGGCCTTCTTGATCGGGCCATAGGGCTGCAGCAGGGAGTCGAGCCCGCCGGAAGTGGCCGAGGTCTCGGCGAGGAAGATATTGATGCCGTAGAAGTCGATCATGTGGCCCGCCCAGTGGGAACGGGTCACCGACTTGCCCCGCGAGATGGGCATGGCGTGGAAGACCCCGGTGGGCTTCTTGCTGTACTCGCGCAGGGCATCGAAGAAGGGGGTGCGATAGCGGTTGTCGATGGCGCGCAGGATGGTGTGGTGCTGCTCGATGTAGTCCGTCTCGCGATAGAAGATCCGGTTGAAGTGGCGGATATCGCGGCTGGCCGTGGCTTCCACATCGCCGCTGGTGACCAGGAACTGGTCGATCTCCGGGCGCAGCTCGTGGATCATCGAACTCAGCAGGATGCTGCGCTCGGCCTCGGACTGGTTCTCCAGCTCCTGCTCGGAGAGCCCCTCCAGGTAGTTGCGCAACGCGCTGAGGTTGTACTTCGACTTGTAGGGAAACTCGTAGCGTATCAGGCAGGCCTGGATGTTGGGGTTGACCAGCACCGCGATCAGGGCGTCCTCGAAGCTGCGCACCGTGACCACGTCGTAGACGAAGCGATCCTCCGGGCGGCGCATGTTGTGGAATGCCTCGCGCACCACCTCCTCCTCCTGGGCGGAGAGGTTGTCGACGATCAGCAGCTCGAAGTACGGCTGGGCCGAGCTGTTGGAGGCCGGGTGACCACGGCGCAGCTGGTTGAGGGCGTCGAGGGTCTCAAGGTCCTCGGCATCACCATCGGTCTCGCTGAGGTCGACTTGACGCCTCCGGTAGGACTCGCTGATCAGTGCCCGCACCAGGCGCTTGACCACCTTCTCCAGCAGCGAATACTCCTCGCGGTCGAACAGCGACCAGAGATGCCGGAAGTCCTCCTTGGAGGGAAAGGCATGGTAGTCCTCGATGATCTCCAGGCGGGTGAGCTTGACGTCGATCGCCTTGACCAGGGTCCGCGCCCGGGCAGTGTCGGCGGGCTGCCTGATCAGTTGGCCCAGGTCACGCTTCAGAGCGTTCCAGGTATCGGCACGCAGCTGGGAGATCTTGTGATAGAAGCCCAGGGCGGTGTAGGGCGTCTCGGTAGGACTCGTCTCGTGCATGGCAATACCCTTGCATGATGGTTGTCGTTGTCATTACCGGGTCATCACTGGCGGTCACCCGCCGAGCCGTTCGCGTACGCCGTAGCGCACGGTGACCCACTCCTCGGGGAAGTGGTCGAAGCCGAGGTCCAGGTCGAGGCCCGGCCAGTGGTAGCGCACGCGCCCCTCGGCGGGACGGTAGAACGCGGTATAGACGGTCCCCAGGCCCCGCCGATAGTCGTGGCGAAACAACGGCGGTGCCTTGAAGGCCGCCTCCAGCCGCGCCGCGTCGGTGGCCTCGTCGTCCACTAGTATGGAGAGCTGTCGCTCGCGAATCAGGGTCTCCGAAGCCAGGGCGTGTGCATACCACTCGATCCTCTTCTGATGGTTGGTGGCCACCGGTACCCGGCGGATGCTGGCACGCCGGTCCGGGGCGATCATCGCCGTGACGTAGCGTCCCGCGGCATCGGCCACGGTGATGTTGTAGGCCATGTGGGTGGGCACCCGGGCCAGCACCTCGGCGGCCTCGGGCACCGTATCGCAGAACTCCAGCAGGTAACGCAGGATGATCGGCGCGCCGAAGCCGTCGCCCACCGCCTTGCGTCCGCCGAAGGCCAGCGACACGGCGAGCCCGCGATCATTCATGCCGTCGAGCACGCCCCACAGGCAGTCGGTCATGGCGATCACCCGGCGCTCGTTCCATCGCGTATAGAGGATGGTGCCCTCGCACAGCTCCGGCGGATAATCGTAGTTGCGCGCCAGCAGGGTGGCGCCGGGACGCGCCAGCACCGCCTGGGAGCAGCCGGTGATATAAGGGGGTGGCTGGTAGAGGCTGAGGAAGCGTGACGCCAGGTCCCCCCCGCCGGCCAGCGAGCACAGCGCCTGATAGGTCGGCAGCAGCTCGGGCATGTGCCGGCGCAGGGCGTTGAGGCAGGCCAGGTACCCAGGCCGCTCGCGCTCGCCCTCGGCCAGATACCACGCCTCATAGGCATGCCAGTGGGTGTCGAACAGCGAGCGCCACTTGGGCCCTGCCTCGAGCTCGATCAGGCTGCGAAAACGCAGCGTCTTGTCATCCATCGCATCGGGCATGCTCACAGGATCTTGAAGTTACCGCCGCCCACGGCATGGCTGACGGCGACCTGCTCCACCACCGGGTCCTGCAGCGACTGTCCGGCGTACTGGCCGCGAATACCGTCGATCCATGCCTTGGCCCGCTCGTTGAGCTGGAAGTCATCGTCCATCAGCCGCCCTCGGGTGATCAGAATGCCGAGGTCCGCCCCCTCGTAGCGGAAGTCACCTGCACCGCTGATGCGCAGGAAGAAGCCCTCCTGTTCACTCTCGGCGGCGTGGGGGTGGTAGCTGTAGTGGTCATAGGCGATGCTGCCGTCCGCCCCCATCTTCCAAACCCCGGTGCGCGGCGCGGCGGTGAGCAGGTCGACGCTCTCGTCGGTATGCTTGATCACCAGCTGGCTCCAGCTGTCGACACTCTCCGGGTGCGCCCAGCGCTCGTTGATCTCGTTGATGTCGAGGTCGAAGTCGACATCGGAGAACTCCAGCAGGTGGAACAGGAACAGCGGGATGTCGGAGTGGGCGAAGGCGGCCACGTTGGTCAGCGAACTGGCCCCGGTGACCCGCGGATTGAGCTCGCCCAGATAGACCTCGCCGTTGTCCATGTCGATCAGGAAATCGAGCTCGAAATAGCCACGGTAGCCCTCCTCGCGCAGCGCCTCGCCGAACTTGAAGGTGTACTCCCGCGCCTTGTCGCGGATCTCCTGGGTGAAGGCGCCGGCAAACATCTCGTTGCCGCACCAGCCGCCCTTGTAGGGAGTCAGCGTCTTGAAGCCGACCAGCTCGGTCATCAGCGGCCCTACCACGGTACCGCAGCGGGTAGCACAGGCCTCGATGGCCGAGCCGCGGCAGTTGATGCGCTTCATGATCTTGACCTCGGCCTCGGCCTCGATCTCCTCGGCGTGCTTGTAGTAGTCATCCTCGCCGGCGATGAAGAAGGTGGTATGGCCGGAGTCGCCGAAAGCGGTCTGCACTACCAGGTCATTGCCCAGGTCCTTGCTCACCTCGCAGAGTTCCTGATAGCTGCCGACCCGGGCCAGCACGTTGGGCACGCTGGGCACCCCGGCCTTGTTGCCGATGCGCACCGTCTCGATCTTGTTGTCCATGCGTTGACGCAGCGCCGCCGGCGGGAACGCCACCCGCAGCCCGAGCTGCTTGCAGACCTCCTCGGTGTGCTCGTCGAACATCAGGAAGGCGGCCACGCCGGCGTCCTCACCATCCGCCCGGGACTGGATGAAGTCGATCACCTCCTTGTGCTCGAGGAGGTAGTTGTTGATGTCCTCGATACTCTCGAAGTCACGGGGGAACTTCTCCTTGGGCACGAAGACATTGCGTTGCTGGCCCTCGAAGCAGTCGATGTAGTTGATATGCCGGAAGTTGCCCACCCAATCGCCGATGCCGAGCAGATTGAAGTTGGTCGCCGAGATGAAATAGACCGGCTCCTTGTTGTTGAGGAAGTGGCGGCGGACGTCGGCGATGCTGGTGATCTTGTTCATTGTGGTCGCTCCAACAGTGTCGGATGAGGGGGCATCGGCCGCTCCCGCGGCGGATCGAGGCGCGTGTCGCGAAACGGAGCCCCTGCGGCCGAGCAGCCGACACAGGGTGCGCTTCAGGGACTCCAGCATGATATGGCCCTCCGGGTGGGCGTGATCCGTGCCCTGCTCAGGGCTTTCGATCAGTACTCTTCAATGTCGGCGCGCCGGGGCTTCTGCAGCGGGCCCAGGGTGTCGAGGAAGGGCGACGAGCCGGTCTCGCTGCGGTAGAGCGAGAAGTCGACGGCCCGATCGCGGAAGCTCTTGAGCGGCTGGCCCAGTCCGCGCAGGCCGGTTTCGCGCTCGCGTCGCACGCGGTTCAGGTCCACCTCGATGGGCATGACCTCTTCGCCGGTGCCCGCCTGGTGGATGACGTCCCCGGAGGGGCCGACCACGATGGAGCGGCCGTTGCCGATGGCGCCGGCACCGTTGATATCGAAGAAGTAGCACTGGTTGACCGCGGCATTGGTGCGCGCGATGGAGAGCTCGATATCACGGTCGATGGTGTCGGTCATGGTCGGATGCAGGATCACCTCGGCGCCCATGGCGGCGAGGGTGCGGGTGGTCTCCGGGAACCACATGTCATAGCAGATCGAGACCCCGAAGCGCGCCACGTTGGGCACGTCGAAGACCACGAACTCACTGCCGCTCTCCACCCCCGCCTCATAGGGCCGGAAGGGGAACATCTTGCGGTAGCGGGCCACCACCTGGCCGTGAGGGTTGATCACCGACAGGGTATTGAAGATTCCGTCGTCGGTCTGCTCGAACATCGAGCCCGGGATCAACCAGATGCGATGCTGCTCGGCGATCTGGCAGAACAGCTGCTCGGCATGGCTGGGGAACGGCTGGGCATGGTGTGGCGAGGCCCCCATGGGCATCAGCTCGCTGAACAGGACCATCTGCACCTGGGGAAAACGGCTCATCAGCACGTCGATCCGGTGACGCATGGCCTCGGTATTGTCGCCGTGGTGGAGAGCATGCATCTGCACCCCGGCAATGGTGAAGTAGGACATCGTCGTCTCTCTCGTCAGGCGATCCGGGTATTGCGTGGGCACTGCATCTCGTCCGGCTATTCGCGGTGCCGGATAGATCGCCCGGCCAGTGGGCTTTCGCCCACCCCATTAGTTACCAGCTTAGCCAGCAGTCGTCCAGCGCCCTTCAACGGTCTACTCGCGCAGAGGCGCGGACTCAGCCGACAAAGTCGTCGCGGGAAAAGCCCGGGACGGGGCGCTTGACGCTCTTGGTGACGATATAGGTGAAGTAGCGCTCGATACCGGCATCGCCGGTGAGCCAGGCGTCGATCAGGCGCTGATAGGCGTCGATGGAGTCGGCCTCGACCTTGATCAGGTAGTCGACGCCGCCGCCCACGGCGACGCACTCGGTGACCTCGGGGGTCTCCTGCACCAGTGCCTCGAAGCGGGCGAAACTCTCGGCGTTGTGGGCCTTGAGCTCGATCTGCACCCACACCGGGGTGCGCCGCACCAGCGCAGCGGCGTTGATGCGGGCGCTGTAGCCCTCGATGATGCCGGCCTTCTCAAGCCGGCGAACCCGCTCCCAGCAGGGGCTGACCGAGAGGTTGATCGCCTCGGCTAGCCTGGATTTGGTGATGCGGCCGTCATGGGAGAGGATCTCGAGGATCTTCAGGTCGTAGCGGTCGAGTTTCATGGTGATCCCGGCCGCCTTATCCCAGGGAGTCGACGATATCGGCGATCACCGCGATGGTGTCGCCCATGTTGACCAGCGCCGGATGGCGCCTTGCCGCCAGCACGCCGCCGCGCGCCGCGCGGTACTCCACCGGGGCAGTGCCGCTGCGTGTCATGTCGTAGACCCGGGCCACCACCTCGCCCTTCTCGACCCGCTCGCCCAGGGCGTGGCAGAGCTCCAGCACGCCGGAGTGTTCGCTCTGCACATAGCAGCTGGCATCGGGCATGTCGAGGTAGACCTGGGGCTCGTCGGGCATCTCCACCTCGCCCTGGAGCAGGCCGTAGTGGATCAGGAAGTTGCGCACGCCGCGCTCGGTGATGGCCATGCTCTCCGGGGTGGAGGTGCCGCCGCCGCCAAGCTCGGTGGCCACGAAGATCTTGCCCTGGCTCTCCACCGCGGTGTCGAACAGCGCCGCCGCGTCGAGTTCGAACATCATCATGGCGTAGGGGGCGCCGAAGGCCTTGGCGCCCTCGAGCGCCTGGCGCTGCTGCTCCGGGTCGTCGAGCACATGGGAGGCGCCGAAGGGGATGATGTCCAGGGTACGCCCGCCGGAGTGCAGGTCGAGCACAACGTCGCACATCGGCACCATCACCCGGGTGAAGTAGTCGGCGATCTTCTCGGTCACGCTGCCGTCGGGGTCGCCGGGGAAGCTGCGGTTGAGGTTGCCACCGTCGAGCCCGGAGGTACGCTTGCCGGCCATCACCGCGGGGGTGTTCATGCAGGGCACGATGATCACCCGGCCCGTGACCTCCTCGGCCTTGAGCTCGCTCGACAGCTTGAGCAACGAGGTGATGCCCTCGTACTCGTCACCGTGGTTGCCGCCGGTGAGCAGCGCGGTGGGCCCCTCGCCGTTCCTGACCACGGTGACCGGGATCATCACCGCCCCCCAGGCGGAGTCGTCCACCGAGATGGGCAGCTTGAGGAAGCCGTGCTGGACGCCATCGGCGTCGAAGTCGACGGTGGCGCTGATGGGGCTGGGACGCTTGGTCATGGTGTACCACTCCTTGTTCTCATATGGCATCGGCATGGTGGGCTTGATGCCACTCGGGGCTGATCTGGCGGCAGATCTTCGAGGGGGCGCTGTTAACCCATCCCTGGGCGCTACCGACGCCCTGCGGCGCTCTCGCATCCTGCTCCGCTTGCAGGACCGGTGCTGGCCATCCTTGGCCAGCCCGTTCGGAGCAGTGCTCCTCACCCCTGGCGTAGGACCCCCTCTACGTTCTGCCGCCAGCGCCCCTCGTTGTTCATTGCAGCAATCTTGGATTCTGTTTGTTCAGCGCACGAAGAGCTGGCGCGGGAAGTCGGCCAGGGTCTCGCAGCCGGTCTCGGTGATCAGGATGCTCTCGGTGATCTCCAGGCCCCAGTCGTCCTCCCACAGGCCGGGCATGAAGTGGAAGGTCATGCCCGGCTGCAGGATGGTCTCGTCGGAGGGACGCAGGCTCATGGTGCGCTCGCCCCAGTCCGGCGGGTAGCTGATACCGATAGGGTAGCCGCAGCGCGCACCGCCGCGGTCGAAGCCGTACTTGTCCATGGCCGCGCCCAGCGCCATGGCGATGTCCGCGGTGCGGTTGCCGGGCCTCGCCACCTCCAGGCCTCTCTCGATGCCCTCGAGCAGCGCCGACTCGGCGCGCACGAACTCCGCCGGCGGCTTGCCCAGGAAGACCGTTCGCGACATTGGCGCATGGTAGCGCTTGTAGACCCCGGCGATCTCGAAGAAGGTGCCCTCGCCCTTGCGAAAGGGGGTGTCGTCCCAGGTCAGGTGGGGGGCGGCGGCGTCCTTGCCGGTGGGCAGCATCGGTACGATGGCCGGATAGTCGCCGCCGAACACCTGGCCGCGCTCGTCGCGCCACCCCTCGATGGCAACCCGGTAGATCTCCGAGACCAGCTTGCTCTTGGGCAGGCCGGGCTCGATCACCTCGAGGATCCGCGAGTGCATGCCCTCGACGATCTTCGCCGCCACCCGCATGTACTCGATCTCCTGGGGCGACTTGATCGCGCGGCACCAGTTGACCAGGGCGTTGGCGTCCATGAAGCGGGCGTGGGGCAGCTCGCGCAGCAGGCTCTGATAGGCCTTGGCCGAGAAGTAGTAGTTGTCCATCTCCATGCCGACCACGCCCTGGTGCCAGCCGCGATCGGGCATGATCGACTGGGCCAGGTACTCCATGGGGTGCATGTCGGGGTTCTGGACGTAATAGTCCGGGTAGTAGGTGATGTTGTCCGCATCGATCCAGCAGGTGCGCAACGCCCCGTTGGCATCCATGCGCCGGCCATACCACACCGGCTCACCCTCCAGACCGACCAGCACGCACTGGTGCACATAGAACGACCAGCCGTCATAGCCGGTGAGCCAGGCCATGTTGGAGGGGTCGCTGACGATCAGCACATCGATGCCCCGACTCGCCATCTCGGCGCGGACCTTCCACAGCCGGGTGGCATATTCCTCACGAGTGAAGGGCAGGTTTACCTGGGTCATTGGGCCACTCGCCAAAGCAACATCAAGAAAATGGCCCTCTCGACGAGGAGAAGGCCCGGGCCAGGGTCACGATCACTGTCGAATGCCTGAACGGGCCGCGGACCACGGGCCACTCAGTCGCACCAGGCAGTGGGGGAGGACCCCCATAGCGGGAGGTTACTGCCAACCCACGGTAGCCGGTCAAGCATTTCCTGATGTCAAAGATGCCAGTGTTACGGGCTTGTCCGCGAGACCGGGGCCCGGGATGATGGGTCCATCAAGACCTCCGGGAGGAAACATGAAGGTACTGGTCCATATCGACGATGCCGAACGCTGGCAGGAAGCCCTCGCCGAGCGCCTGCCCGAGGCCGAGATCTTCACCAGTGCGGCGCCGGCCGACAAGCGCCGCGAGGCCGACTACCTGGCGGCCTGGAAGCCCCCGGCGTCACTGCTGCGCGAACCCATGGCCCTCAAGGGGATCGTCAACCTGGGCGCCGGGGTGGATGCCCTGCTCAACAACCCCGGCCTGCCCCCGGACGTGCCCATCGTCAAGCTGCGCGATGCCGGCATGGCAGAGCCCATCGGCGACTACGTGCGCTACGGCCTGCTGCACTTCCAGCGTGACTTCGACCGCTACCGGCGACAGCAGCGGGGTCGGGAGTGGCACGAACATGCCATGAGCGACAAGGCCGACTGGCAGGTGGGGGTGCTGGGGCTCGGCGCCATCGGTTCCAGGGTCGCGGCCATGATCGCCGCCGACGGCTTCCAGGTACACGGCTGGAGCCGCTCGCCCAAGCACCTGGAGGGCATCACCTGCCACCATGGCGATGAGGGCCTGGATGCGCTGCTCGGCCGGGTGAAGAGCCTGGTGCTGCTGCTGCCCGACACCCCGGCCACCCGGCATATCATCGACGCCGAGGCCCTGGCCCGGCTGCCCGAGGGCGCCAGCCTGATCAACCCGGGGCGCGGCACCCTGATCGACGAGGCGGCCCTGCTCGATGCCCTCGGGGAGGGCGAGGCCGAGGGTCGGCTGCGCGGCGCCATTCTCGATGCCTTCCCCGAGGAACCGCTGCCCGAGGCAAGCCCCCTGTGGGCCCATCCGCGGGTGTGGGTGACCCCCCACATGGCCGGGCCGACCCCACTTGCGGCAGCACTGGACCAGGTAGCCGAGGCACTGCGCGCCTTCGAAGCCGGCGCGCCGCTGGACACGGTGGACCCCGCGGCCGGCTACTGAACAGGCTACTCGGCAGGTCGCCGAAGCCCTAGGCTGAGAGGCGAGCCCCAACGACCCAAGGAGATGTGCCATGCCCACCCAGGTGAACTATGGCCCCGGCGACGCACTGCTCGTCGTGGACATGCAGAACGACTTCTGCGAAGGCGGTGCCCTGGCGGTAACCGGCGGCAACGCCCTGGTACCCGCAATCAATGCCGAGATCACGGCAGCCCGCGCGGGTGGTGCATTGATCGTCGCCTCCCGGGACTGGCACCCGGTGGACCATGTGAGCTTCGCCCATCGCGGCGGCCCCTGGCCGGAGCACTGCGTGCAGGACACCCCGGGGGCGGCCTTCCATACCGACCTGGCGCTGGATGCCGACACCATCCGCGTCAGCAAGGCCTGCGCCTTCGATGCCGACGCCTACTCGGCCTTCGACGCTACGGGACTCGGCGGCTACCTGCGCAGCCGCGGCATCGAGCGGGTGATCGTCTGTGGCCTGGCACTGGATGTCTGTGTTCAGGCCACCGCCCTGGAGGCCCGCCGCGAGGGCTTCACCACCCTGCTGCTCGAACACCTGAGCGCCGCGGTGGTACCCGATGCGGTGGCCGAGGTGCGTGATGCGCTGAAGAGCGCCGGCGTCGAGGTGAGTGGCGAGGTATCCGCATGAGGCATCCCTCCTACGCCATCGCCGACGCGGACCTGGCGATGCTCACCGACCTCTACCAGCTCACCATGCTCCAGGCCTACTGGGTAGAGGGTCTGCAGGAGCGCGCCACCTTCAGCCTGTTCTATCGCCGCCTGCCCGCGACGCGACGCTTCATGCTCGCCTGTGGCCAGCAGTATGCGGCCGAGCTGGCCACGCGGCTGCACTTCAATGACGCCCACCTGGCCAGCCTCGCCGAGACCGGCCAGTTCCGTGACGACTTCCTCGCCTGGCTCGGCCAGTGGCGATTCACGGGGGATATCTGGACCCTTCCCGAAGGCACACCGGTATTCGAGAACGAGCCCTTCATGGAAGTGGACGCCCCCCTCGCCGAGGCGCAGCTGCTGGAGAGCCTGGTGATGAACCTGGTACAGCTGGAGACGGTGATCGCCTCCAAGGCGGTACGCGTGGTGCTCGCAGCCGGGGGCCGACCGGTGATGGACTTCGGCCTGCGCCGCATGCACGGAATCGATGCCGCGGTGCGCGGAGTGCGTGCCTACCGCACCGCGGGCCTGGCCGGCACCAGCAACGTGCTCGGCGGGCTGCGCCACGACATGCCGCTCTCCGGCACCATGGCCCACAGCTACATCCTTGCCCACGATGACGAGGAGGCCGCTTTCGCCGCCTTCGCCCGCCACTACCCCGGTACCACCCTGCTGGTGGACACTCACGACACCCTGGCCGGCGTGGCCAAGGTGATCGCCCTGATGGACGCAGACCCCGAGATACGCGTCGGCGCCATCCGCCTCGACTCCGGCGACCTGGGCACGCTGGCCCGGGAGGCACGCTCGCGGCTCGACGCGGCGGGATACCCGGAGGTGAAGATCGTCGCCAGCAGCGGCCTGGACGAGTGGAAGATTGCGGAGCTGGTCGCGGCCGGCGCACCCATCGATGCCTTCGGCGTGGGCACCGAGATGGGTGTCTCCTCGGATGCACCGGTCATCGATCTCTCCTACAAGCTGGTGGAGTACGCCGGCACCCCGCGGCTCAAGCACTCGCCGGGCAAGATCAACCTGCCCTGCCGCAAGCAGCTCTACCGCCGGCACGACGCCGAGGGCCGCTACGCCGGCGACATCATCGCCCTGCGCGACGAGCCCGGCATCGAGGGGGAGGCGCTGCTGCGCCCTCTGGTGCGCAGCGGCCAGGTGGCAGACGACGAGATGGCCCTCGCCGAGGGCGCCCGAGAGCGGGTTACCGCCGCCCTGCGCTGCATGCCGGAGTCCCTGCTGCGAATGGAGGCCGGCCACGCCGACTATCCGGTCGAGCTCTCCCCTGCCCTGGCACGCCTGCGCTCGAGCAGCTGACATCCGTGCCTGCCAAAGGCGGGGGAAATGTGGCATCGTCGGGTAATGGGGAACCTCCGGGCAGGCACTGGCCTCACACGTCTCGGGCCATGTCGGTCCACCCCGGTTCCCGCTACGGAGAGCGTCCATGCCCAAGCGAGCCCCTCTGTGGTCTCGGCCCAGTGGCCTGATGGCCCGCCTCATTCCCTGGCTGCTTGCCTGCTTGCCGCTGATGGCGGTGGCCGATGCCCCGGCGGCGCCAGGGCCTGCCCAGCGCAGCGCCGAGAATCGCGAGGTCACCACCTCGATTGCCCCGCGCCCCTTCAAGGCGCGCTATCGCCTGGAGGTCAAGGGCTGGCCCGCGGCCTATGTGGACCATCGGCTGTCTCACGAAGGCGACTACTGGGAGAGCCTGATGGAAACCGGCATCCGGGTCGCCCGCGGCAGCGAGCGGAGTCGCTTCCTGCTGGAGAACGGGGGCATCCAGGCCCTCTACTACGCCAGCGGCTATATGCTGCTCGGGGTGGGCGACAGCTACAGCCTCTCCAGTGACAGGCTGACACGCCTGCCGGACCGCCAGACAGCACTCTTCGCACTCTCGCGACGCATCATCGATGGCGATTGCGCTGCCAGCAGCTGCGATATCGGCTACCTGGATCACAAGGGGCGCGAGGAGGCCCTCAGGGTCCGCGCCCAGGGTCGCTCGCGGATCACCCTGCCCGCGGGTACCTTCGAGGCGCTGACGGTGGAGGCCAGGGAAGCCGACAAGCCCGATCGTCGTCTGGTATTTCACTTCCATCCCGAGGTGCCGGGCCTGCTGCTCGCGGTCGACTACCATCGTGGCGACGAACGTCGCAGCCACCTGGCACTCAGCGAACTCAGCGTGCTGGAGTAGCCACCCGCTTGGGGTGGCCCTCGGCGGCTGCTAGAGTAGCCGCTTTTGAGGCCCCGCTCCGCGGCGGCTACAGAGGGAAGGGAGTCTCCATGCTGAGCGGCCTGCTGATCGTGCTGCTGCCCCTGGTGCTGGGTTACCTGGTGCCGGTGCGTCACCCCGCCGTGCTGACGGCGATCAATCGGGGCGTCAACGCCTCCGTCTATCTCATCCTGCTGCTGATGGGGTTCGGCCTGGCTGGCCTCGAGAACCTCGCCGGCCAGCTGTCACGCATGGGCGGACAGGCGCTGACGCTGTTCATGCTGACATCGGCCTGCAACCTGGCGGGATTGTGGTGGCTATCATGCCGCCTCAGACTCGCCGCCGACCCCTCTCGCGTGGTGCCCGGCGCCCCCACCAGCAAGCTCGCCGCCATGACCGGCTCGCTGGCCCTGGTCGGCGTGGTGGTACTCGGCGTGGCGCTGGGACTGGCCGCCGGCCGGCTATCGGCGACACCGCTTCACGCCATGGCCGAGACCCTTGCCGAGTGGGTGCTCTATGTCCTGCTGGCACTGATCGGCTGCCAGTTGCGCAACTCCGGCATGCCCCTGCGTCAGATCCTGCTCAATCATCACGGCCTGGCCATCGCCCTGACCCTGGCCGCCACCTCGCTGGTCGGCGGCCTGCTCGCCGCGCCGCTGCTCGAGTTGCGCTGGAACGAGGGACTCGCCATGGCCGCCGGCTTCGGCTGGTACTCGCTGTCGGGCATCCTGGTAGGTGATGCCCTGGGGCCGGCGCTGGGCGCCGTCGCCTTCTTCAACGACCTGACCCGGGAGCTGGTCGCCTTCGTGCTGATCCCGCTGGTGATCCGGCGACACGCGGCCCTGGCCATCGGTTACGGTGGCGCTACCTCGATGGACTTCACCCTGCCGGTGATCCAGCAGCATGGCGGGGTGGGCTGCGTGCCGGTGGCGGTGGTCTCGGGCTTTCTGCTCTCGCTGCTGTCACCGCCCCTGATCCTCTTCCTGCTGACACTGTGAGCCGCGCCTTGCACGCCACTTGCACATTCGCTGACCATTGGTTGCATCGCAACGCGCCACCCTGGCGAGCCACTTTTACCGCGGCGAGACGACCATGCGCCTGACCCTGCCTCGCCCCGCCATCTCCCGGCTGGGCATCAAGCTGTTCGCGGTGATCCTGGTGGTCAATGTAGCCATCTCCGGCCTGGTCTTCCTGGCGGTATCGAGAAGCCTCGACCAGGGCTTTCTCGATTACCTGGACAAGACCCAGACCCAGCGTGCCGAGACCCTGGCGGCGGGACTCGCCGAAGAGTGGTCGCGACGCGGCGACTGGCAGTGGCTGCGCGCCTCGCCCCGCGCCTGGCACCGCCTGGTCCGACACCAGCTGTGGCCCGGCGCCGGGCCGGCACCGGTGGGCATCGAGCGTCAGCTCGGCGATCCCAAGGACTTCGTGCTCCACGACGCCCAGGGGCTGCCGGTGATCGGCCTGCCACCGGACGATGACGAGGAGGCCGCCACCCTGCGCTGGCTGCCTATCGAGCATCAGGGCGAGCGCGTCGGCACCCTGGGTTATCGCCCGCCCGAGCAGCTGATGGCCCGCATGGAGCGGGTCTTCCTCTCCCGGCAACAGCGTAACCTGGGCATCATCATCGGGGCCCTGGGCCTGGCCTCGCTGCTGCTGGCCGGCGGTCTCTCCTGGTGGCTGGGGCGACGCACCCGCGGCATGGCACTGGCTACCCGGCGCCTTACCGAAGGCGACTACGGCACTCGCCTGCCCGAGCACGGCCGCGATGAACTGTCGCGGCTCTCCCGCGACTTCAACGTGCTGGCCGCCACCCTGGAGGCGAGCCGCGAGGCGCGCAGTCGATGGGTCTCGGACATCGCCCACGAGCTGCGCACCCCGTTGGCGGTGCTTCGCGGCGAGATCGAGGCGATGCAGGATGGCATTCGCCGTCTGGATCACGAGAGCCTGCACTCGCTTTCCCAGGAGGTGGAGCAGCTCGAACGCCTAGTCGCCGACCTGCGACTACTCTCCCAGAGCGATGCCGGCGCCCTGGAGGTTCAGCTGGCGCCCCTGAACCTCGCCGATAGCCTGCGCCAGCGCCTCGACGAGGCCAGTGGCTGGCTGGACGACAGCGGGCTCACTCTGGAGTGCACGATCCCCGAGACGGCTTGGGTCCGCGGCGATGCCAGCCGACTGAGGCAGCTTTGGAGCAACCTGCTTGACAACACCTGCGCCTATACACGCCCCCCCGGCCGGCTGCGCGTCAGCCTCGAGAGCACTCCCGATGGCGTCCGGATCCTCTGGGATGACAGCGCGCCGGGGGTCCCGGCGGCCCAGCTGTCACGGCTCACCGAGCGGCTCTACCGGGTCGAGGGCTCACGCAGCAGGGCCAGTGGCGGCAGTGGGCTGGGACTCTCCATCGCCACCGCTCTGGTCAAGGCCCACGGCGGTGAAATGACCGCTGCCGCCTCGCCGCTGGGTGGGTTACGCTGGATCCTGCGCTTCCCGCCACTCGATGACATCACGCTCAAGGAGGAGACCTCATGACCCAGGCCGAGCACCCCCAGCGCATCCTGATCGTCGAGGATGAACCCAAGATCGCCCGGCTGGTTGCGGACTACCTGGCCGGCAGCGGCTTCGAGCCCCACCACCTGAATCACGGCGACAGCGTACTGCCGTGGCTGGAGGAGACCCGCCAGGCCGGGGAGGGGCCGGCGCTGGTGCTGCTCGACCTGATGCTGCCCGGCACCGACGGCCTCACCCTGTGCCGCGAGATCCGCCAGCGCTGGCCGGCCCTGCCGGTGATCATGCTGACCGCCCGGGTCGAGGAGGTCGACCGCCTGCTGGGCCTCGAACTGGGCGCCGATGACTACATCTGCAAGCCGTTCAGCCCCCGCGAGGTGGTCGCCAGGGTCAAGGCCGTACTGCGCCGCAGCCAGCTGGCCAGCGAGCCAGACGCCGCCGGCAGCGACCTGGTACTGGACGAGGAGGGCTGGCGCGCCCTGGCCGACGGCCGCGACCTGGGGCTCACCGCCGTGGAGTTCCAGCTGCTCAAGGTGATGATGCACGCCCCCGGACGGATCTTCTCCCGCGACCAGCTGATGGACCACATGTACCGCGACCACTAAAGTGGACCCCATCGTCAAGACAGAAAACGTCCCGATTTAAGTTATCGTCTCGGCCTTGGCTGCAGCTGCACAGCGCTGCCCTGTGTCATGGTCCTGAGCGGTGTCACGTTGATGACCAAAGTGA
>NZ_JAJSPA010000017.1:0-71812 GCF_021282295.1 Halomonas sp. G15
CTCCAGGGCGACCTTGGCCTTCAGCTCCGGTGAGTGGGTGTTACGTTTCTGTTTCGACATCTCTGGTCCCTTCGAAATCGGCCTCGGCATATCTTAAACCAGTGTCTTGATTTCAGGGTCCACTATACTCGGCCGCTTCGATACCCACCACCTCGAGGGGCTCCCCCGGCTCGAAGGACGCCGCATCCCCGGCCACCAGCCGCCGGCCATTGACCCGCGCCTCTCCCCGGGAGACATGCAACCAGGCGTGACGCAAGGGCGGCACCTCCGCTTGCTGGCCGGCATCGAACAACCCGATATGAAGATTCATGTCCTGGTTCACGCTGACGGAGCCGTCACGTCCCTCCTGTGAGACCACCAGCCGCCATTGTCCCTGCCGTTCCTGTGCCGGAAAGGCCTTTTGTTCGTAGCTGGGCGCGATATCCCGCTGCAGCGGCTCGATCCAGATCTGCAGGAAGTGGAGTTCCTCGCTGTCGGAGTGATTGAATTCGCTGTGCAACACCCCGGTGCCGGCCGACATGCGCTGGACATCACCGGGACGCATGACGGCCCCGTTGCCCATGCTGTCCTTGTGAGCCATGGCGCCCGCCAGGACATAGGAGATGATCTCCATATTGCGATGCGGGTGGGCGCCGAAGCCGGCCCCGCCCTGGACGCGATCCTCGTTGATGACACGCAACTTACTGAACCCCATGTGGTCGGGGTCGAAGTAGTCGGCAAACGAGAAGGTGTGCCGCGAGCGCAGCCAGCCATGATTGGCAAGACCGCGCTCATTAGCGAGACGCAGGTTCATGCTTCCTCTCCATAGTAAAAAGGTCGGCAAGGCCCGCGGCGCGGGACCTTGCCGACTGATAACACCCGATATGACAGGAGCGCTGAAAGGAATCAGCCGTTGGCCTTGAGCCGGGCCGCGACCTTGGCCACGGTCTCGCCCTGGAAGCGGGCGATGGTCAGTTCCCGCTCATCGGGCTGGCGCGAGCCGTCGCCACCGGCGATGGTGGAGGCGCCATAGGGAGTACCGCCGCCGACCCGAGAGATATCGAACAACTCCGGGGTGGCATAGCCGATTGGCACGATGATCATCCCGTGGTGGGCCAGGGTGGTCCAGGTGGAGGTAATGGTCATCTCCTCGCCGCCCCCGGTGCCGGTGGAGGTAAAGACGCTGGCCACCTTGCCCACCAGGCCGCCATCGGCCCACAGGCCACCGGTCTGGTCGAGGAAGGTACGCATCTGGCCGGCCATGTTGCCGAAGCGCGTGGGCGTGCCGAAGATGATCGCATCGTAGTCGGCCAGTTCCTTGGGAGACGCCTCCGGGGCCTGCTGGTCAGACTTGCCACCGGCTGACGCCAACGCTTCCGGGTCCATGGTCTCCGGCACGCGCTTGACCGTCACCTCGACGCCGTCGACCCGGCGTGCGCCGTCGGCAATGGTGTTGGCCATCGTCTCGATATGGCCATACATGGAGTAATAGAGAACCAGTACCTTGGTCATGGGTTGTATCTCCTCGGTGGTGTTCTGCTCGCGGTTGTTGCGGGCCGTCGATCTTCCGAACAGACGGGCAATTGCCTGGGTCAGTGATGCCATCAAGCGTCTCCTGTAGGTCCGTGAGGCTTATGACCTACGCGTCTTTCATCCTCGTCGCCCGTTATGGATCCAACGAGGCTCGCCCCACGAAAACATAGCAGTAATACATGTGTTTTCTGATGAATTGTTTACACCCCAACGAGCGAATTTATCGTTGCAGGCTGCAGATTCACCCTGGTGAAATTGTCGCCTTCAGGTGGTCGCCTCACGGGCTGGCGTCAGGGGATCTCCCGTCAACTCGATGTCAGTCACATGCCGGTGTTGCGCCTCCAGGCGCGCCCGCGCCTTGGCCATGGCCGCACTCGCCCCTTGATTCTCGATAGCCGCGGAGGAAGCCGTCAGCGGTGCATGCGTCTCGGCACTTGGCGACGTTGCCTGGCCGGAATAAGCCAGTGGTTCGTTCAGTTGCATGGTGAGCGCGGGGGCCTGTCCGGCCTGGGCGGCCATCGGAACACCGGCGATAAGCAGGGCTGACAGCGTGAGCTTGAGTTTCATGGTGGATCTCCTCGTGTGTCGAAATGGGATGTCTTAAAGCGAGATCATCTCTCGGAATGTTGTTAGCATGCTAACAGAATATTCATTTCGAACAAAAGAGACTTGAATTGCATTTTATTTTCGAATTAATCGAACAAAAGATGAGTCGTCGACACCAGTGCGCAAAACCGCGCACAAAAAGGCCGCCCGGGGCGGGGCGGCAAGCAGGGACAGAGCATGGACTAGCGGATCAGCGGTCTCTCGCTGGAACTCACTCCGGCATCAGCACGCTGTCGATCACATGGATGACACCGTTGCTGGTCTCGATATCGGCCTGGATGACGGTGGCGTCGTTGATCATCACGCTGCCATCCATGGTGGTGATGGTCAGGTCCTGGCCCTGGACGGTGGTGGCGCTGTCGGCGGCCATGGCGTCCTCGGCCATGATCTTGCCAGACACCACGTGGTAGGTGAGGATCGCCTGGAGCTGATCGCGATTCTCCTCCTCCAGCAGCGACTCCACCGTGCCCTCGGGCAGGGCGGCAAAGGCCTCGTCGGTGGGTGCGAAGACGGTGTAGGGCCCCTCGCCCTTGAGGGTCTCGACCAGGCCGGCGGCCTGGACCGCGGCCACCAGGGTCTCGAACTGACCGGCCTCCACGGCGGTATCGACGATGTCCTTCTTCATTCCGTGATGGTCGGCCTGGGCGGCGGCGGAAAGCAGCACGCCGGCGGCAGCGGCGGTCATCCAGCCAACGGTCTTCATCTTCTTGTGGATCATGGTCTCACCTCGTTCACGGTGGCCCCGGCAAGGGGCCTGGTGTGGTCAGGGGAACGACCCGGCGGCGACGGCCGCATAGCTGTACAGGTCAACTTATTTGTACATGTATTGAACAAGAAGTTCACCCCTGTCGCAGAATTTTTTTTCGACGCCAGGCGAGAGGCTGACGAGACGGCCCGGGGTATGGCACAAGGGAGTGGATGACAGACAGTCGAGGAGAGCGATCATGTACAAGCTGGCCTTCTTCGTCCCCGTGGAGGACGCCGAGGCGGTCAAGGAGGCGGTATTCGCCACCGGCGCCGGGCGTATCGGTGACTACGAGGCGTGCTGTTTCCAGACCCGGGGCACGGGCCAGTTTCGCCCCCTGGAGGGCGCCGACCCGCATATCGGCCGGGTCGGCGACCTGGAGCGGGTGGAGGAACTCAAGGTGGAGCTGGTCTGCGAGGATGCGCTGATCCGCGCGGCAATCGCGGCGCTGCGCCTCGCCCATCCCTACGAGGAGCCCGCCTTCGACGCCTGGCGGCTGGAGCCGTTCGACTGAGCGGGGCGTGATCCACGCCCCTCGAGCGCACTGCTGAGGCCCGGCTTCGTCAGGCCGAACCGGGCGTATTCACGCGGAACCCCAGTCAGGCGGAACCAAAGTAGCGCTCGCGATCCTCGGCGGTGATGTCGCTGATATGCAGCGGATAATCACCCTCGACACGGTCGCGATAGAAGTGCCGAAGGGTGCGCTCGATGGTCGGGAAGGCGAGCTCGTCCCAGGGGATCTCATGCTCCTCGAAGAGTGCCACCTCGAGGCTCTCCGGTCCGGCGTCGAAGCCACCGACCAGGTCGGCCAGGAACATCATGTAGACCTGGTTGATATGCGGCAGGTTGATCAGGGTGTAGAGGCCATGCACCGTCACCTCGGCGCAGGCCTCCTCGAGGGTCTCCCGGGCGGCCGCCTCGACGGTGGTCTCGGCGTTCTCCATATAGCCCGCCGGCAGGGTCCAGTAGCCCTTGCGCGGGGCGATGGCGCGGCGGCACAGCAATACCCGGCTGCCGCTCACCGGCAGGGTACCGGCGACGATCCGCGGGTTCTGGTAGTGGATGCTGCCGCATTCGTCGCACAGGTAGCGGGGGCGGTCATCCCCTCGGGGAATCGCGAAGCGCACGGCATGGCCGCAGTGGCTGCAGAAGTTCATGGGGCTCCCTGACAGTCGGGCGGGCTTGACGCCGCGGAAGGCGGCCGGGTAGAAGATACCAAACCCGACGGAAACCTCATGTTAGAGAAACTTCGTGAACGCCTGCAAGCACACCGCCCGCGCCGCCTGACACTGCGCCTGCCCGAGGCGGCGGTGCTGCTGCCCATCGTCGACCGCCCCGAACCGACCCTGATGTTCACCCGCCGCGCCGACCATCTCAACACCCACAGCGGCCAGGTGGCCTTCCCCGGCGGCAAGCGCGAGGCCCAGGACCCCGATCTGCTGACCACCGCCCTGCGCGAATCCGAGGAGGAGATCGCCCTGCCGCCGCATCATGTGCAGCTGCTCGGCCGACTCTCGGAGGTGGTCTCGCTGCACGGCCTGCGGGTCACCCCCTACGTGGGGCTTATTCCGCCTGACCTGCCGCTGGTCGCCGACCCCACCGAACTGGACATCATCTTCGAGGTGCCACTGGCGCTGTTCCTGGAGGATCGCCGCCACCATACCGACGTCATCCCGGTGGACGGCCGCCCCTGGTACGTGCCCAATTACCACGTCGACGGCCAGGTGATCTGGGGACTCTCGGCGATGATGCTGGCGGAACTGCTCGCCGAGGGCTTCGGCCAGCCGATCGACCTGCATCGCGAGCCCCCGGGCCCGCTGTGCTACTTTCCCGACCGCCTGCTGCGCATCCAGCAGCATGCCACCACCTGAGCCGGGGACCGACGCCGCATGCAGACTTCCACGCCGATCGCCCCGCCCGTCCTGTCGCCTGCGGCCCTGCCCGAGCTGATCGACGCCCTGGTCGAACAGGGCTGGTACCTGGGTGAGGGGGTGCTCGATGCCGGGGTCTGCGCGGCGCTGCATGCCGAGCTCAACGACCGCGCCGATCGCGAGGCCCTGTCCGCGGCCGGCATCGGCCGTGGCAGCGAGCACGCCCTGCGCCGCGACATCCGCGGCGACGCCATCCACTGGCTCGACCGCGAGAGCCAGGCCCAGCGCCGCTACCTGGCCGCCATGGGCGAGCTTCAGCAGGCGCTCAACCAGGCGCTGTTCCTGGGACTCTTCGAGTACGAGGCGCACTTCGCCCACTACCCGCCCGGGGCCTTCTACCGCCGCCACCTCGACAGCTTCCGCGGCCGCGCCAATCGGGTGATCTCAACGGTAGGCTACCTCAACCCCGACTGGCCGGAGGATGGCGGCGGCGAGATGCTGATCTTCGCCCCCGACGATCCCGAGCGGGAGGTGGCACGAGTCAGGCCCACGACCGGCACCTTCGCCTGCTTCCTCTCCGAGACGGTGCCCCATGAGGTGCTCCCCACCCGCCTGCCCCGCGCCAGCATCGCCGGCTGGTTCCGGCGCAATGCCTCGCTGGGCGGCCTGGTCGATCCGGCACGCTGATGACCAGGCAAGGCGACAGCACCACCCGCCTGACCGACCTGGAGGCGCGTTGTGCCGAGCTGGAGGAGCACAACCGCGCCCTCGCGGCCCAGCGCGACCACTACCAGTGGCTGGCCGAGAGCAGCACCGACCTGATCTCGCGCCATGCCCGGGACGGCACCTTCCTCTACGCCTCCCGCGCCGCCCGCGACCTGCTCGGCTATTCGCCCGAGGAGCTGATCGGCGTGTGTGCCTACGACCTCTTCCATCCCGCCGACCTGGCCGACCTGCTCAACAAGTCGCCGCGGATCTACTATCACGATGGCTTCTACCAGCAGACCTATCGCTTTCGCGCCAGGGACGGCCATTACGTATGGTTCGAGACCACCAGCCGAACCCGCCGCGACCCGGCCAGCGGCGAACTGCTCGATATCCTCTGCGTGTCCCGGGACGTCGGCCGGCGCATCCGCGCCGAGGCCAACCGCGAGCGCCTAGCCCGGGTGGTGGAGTCGACCACCGAGTTCGTGCTGTTCATGGATGACGACGAGCGGCTGTTCTACGCCAACCAGGCCGCACGCCACCTCCTGCAGCTGCCTCGCACCGGCGGCGCCGCGCGCCTGGCCGACGCCTATGTCGAGGGCTCGCTGGCCGACCTGCGCGATATCGTGCTGCCCGCCGTGGCCCGCTACGGCTCCTGGAGCGGTGAACTGGAGATGCGCGGCCCCGAGGGGCCGGTAGCGGTGCTCAGTGTGGTGATGGCGCATTCGGGCCCCGGCACCGAACCTGGGCATGTATCGCTGCTCAATCGCGATATTCGCCTGCGCCAGGCGGCCGAGGAGCAGGCCCGCCACCACCAGGCGCAGATCGCCCACGCCAACCGGCTGGCCACCACCGGTGAGTTGGCCTCCAACATCGCCCACGAGCTCAACCAGCCCCTGGGCACCATCGCCAATTACGCCAGTGGCGCCCTGCTCAAGCTGGATGCCGGCCAGCCGGTCGAGGCGCTGCGGCTGCCGCTGGAGCGGATCCAGGCGCAGGTGGCACGCCTCGGGGAACGCCTGCGCCATATCCGCGGCTTCGTGCGCAAGGGACAGATCCGGCCGCGCCCCATGACGCTGGCCGAGGTGGTGGACGCCGCCTGCCGGCTCTGTGAATGGCAGTACCAGCAAGCCCGGGTCGACCTCGAACTGATCCTCGCGGACCCATTGCCACGGGTGGTCGCCGACCCGGTGGCGCTGGAACAGGTACTGGTCAACCTGCTGCTCAACGCCCTGGAGGCGTGTCGCGAGCAGCCCCGCGCCGGGCGGGTCGAAATCAGGGCCCGGCGCAGTGGGCGCCGCGAGGTGACCCTGACGGTCAACGACCAGGGCCCCGGGGTATCGGTCGACCAGGCAGAGAGCATCTTCGCGCCCTTCCACTCGGGTCGCGCCGAGGGGCTGGGCATGGGCCTGGCCATCAGCCGCTCGCTGATGGAGGCCATGGGCGGCGACCTGCGCCTGCTCCCGTCGGACGGTTCCGGCGGCGCCACCTTTGCCGCTACACTGCTCGCCGAACCCTCCCACGCCGATGCCATGACGCGCCCATGACCGACACCTCCTTGCCCCGCATCGCCATCGTCGACGACGATGAGGCCCTGCGTGACTCCCTGGCCTGGCTGCTGGATTCCGTGGGCATCGAGAGCCGGCCCTTCGCCGACGGCGAGGCCTTCCTGGCCGCCGATCCTGCAGGCTTCGACACGGTGCTGCTGGACGTGCGCATGCCCGGTCTCTCTGGCCTCCAGGTGCAGCAGCGCCTCGCCGAACGGGAAAACACCCCGCCGGTCATCTTCATGACCGGCCACGGCGATGTGCCCATGGCCGTCGCCGCGCTCAAGGCCGGGGCCCGCGACTTCCTCGAGAAGCCCTTCAACCACCAGCAGCTGATCGATACCGTGCAGCAGGCGCTGCTCGCCCACCAGCAGGCCCGCCAGGCACGTGCGCGTCTCTCGGCGCTGCGTGAACGCTATGCCGCGCTGCGCCCCAAGGAGCGCCAGATCCTGGTCCACGTGGCCCGGGGCCTGACCAGCCGCGAGGTGGCCGACCATCTCGGGATCAGCCCCAAGACAGTGGAAGTCTACCGGCTGCGCGCCATGAAGGCCCTGGGTGCCGCCAACCTGGCCGAGCTGGTGCGCCTGTGCGTGGCGCTGGGCCTGGTGGAAGCGCTGCCGCAACATCCCGCCGACAGCGACTGATCCATCCGTGATTCGTGGCAGGAAGCCCTTGACCATGGGTAACCAATAGGTTGTAAGCTCATGGTGAATGCCAGTCTCGTCGCTCCGCTGTCGCGGGAGGTGACGTCTCTACCCTCGTCAGGATGAGGAGAAATACCATGGGCAAGCACAAGCGGATTCTCGCCATCGCGCTGGCCACGGGCCTGGGTATCGCCATCAGCGGCGCGGCCTCGGCGCAGGGCGGCATGGGCTATGGGCATCAAGGCGGCCCCGGCATGATGGGCTACGGCCAGGCCGGCATGGGCCCCGGCATGATGGGCTACGGTCAACACGGCATGGGGCCCGGCATGATGGGCTACGGTCACCACGGCATGGGCCCCGGCATGATGGGCGGCGGCCATCCCGGCATGGGCCCCGGCATGATGGGGCCCGGCATGATGCAGCAGTTGGACCCCGAGCAGCGCCGCCAGATGCGGGAGCTGATGGAGCAGCACCGCCCCGCCCAGTTCGAACGCATGGAGAAGCTGGCGAACCTGCGCCAGAAGCTGATGGTGACCATGAGCACCGACAGCCCCGACCCCGAGCAGATCCAGGATCTGCATGGCCAGATGGGGGAACTGCAAGGCGAGATGATGGCCGAGATGGCACGCATGCGCGGCCGTATGCTCGACCTGCTCACCGATGAGCAGCGCGCACAATTGAAGCGGGGGGCCACCGCTCCCGATAGCGGACAGTGACGCCCGGTGCCCGCTTGCCGGCGGGCACCTTACATTGACTTGCGCTGGATCATTCCCGCCCGAGAGGCGCTCGGTGCAGAATGGACCAGCATGACGCGAGCCGTTACATGACCGACAAGCCCCCTATGCTTCTCGCCACTCAGGAGAGCCGCCTATGAACCGAACCGCTTCCACCCTGCTCGTCTCCGTCACGCTGCTGCTGGGCGCCGGTAGCGCCCACGCCGCCCTGCCCGCCGAGGCGACCCTCTACAAGAACCCGCAGTGCGGCTGCTGCGACGAGTACGCCCGCCATCTCGAGGAGCATGGCGTCGAGGTGACCATCGTCGATGATGTCGAGCTGGGCAAGGTCAAGCAGGACGCCGGCCTGCCCTATGGCCTGGGCTCCTGCCACACCATCGAGATGGGCGAGTATGTCATCGAGGGGCACGTGCCCATGGAGGCCTTGGAGAGGCTCTTCGAGGAGCGCCCTGACACCGATGGCATCGGCCTTGCAGGCATGCCCATCGGCACTCCCGGGATGCCAGGGCCCAAGCAGGAGGCATGGAACGTCTACCAGTTCCGCGACGGCGAGCCCCAGCCCTTCATGACGCTGTAGAGCGTACCCACCACTGATCACGCGCCGCCACGGCCCTGGCCGGAGGCGGCGTCGCTGTAACGGGCACATACCCATGTCGAACGTGGCTCAGTGCAACGCCTGCCCTGAGTAGACCGGCGAGGGTACACGCGGGTAAGCCCGCATCACGTGCCGGAAGACCTCGCCTGTCTTCTCCAGCACCTCTTCCTCGCTGTAATGGTCCACCGGCAAACCGGTGCGGTCGTCCCACAGGAAGTCGCGGATGATGATCTGAACCGAATCGCGGCTGGACTCGCGCTCCTGCCAATGGTCGATCTCGGTGATCCTCACCTTCAGGTTCTCCAGCAGTTCCACCGACACCCGCTTGATGCGGCGAATCTCGGCGCCGCTGAGCTCCGGCTTGCGCAGCAGATCGAAGATCGCCAGCGACTCTTCATCCAGCCCCTCCCGCTTGGCCCGGGCCGCTTCTTCATCCAGTTCAGACAGCGTATCCAGCAGTCCCTCGAAGGTCTGCTCGACAGTCGCGCGATCCTTCTCGCGGTTGTAGTCGGCCACCAGCTTCTCGTAGTGGTTCTGGAAGTCGGTACGCAACGGATTCTGCAGCAGCAGACGCTGCAGCTTCTGCTCGACCACCTGGCTCAACTCCTGCACCAGGGTGCGCTGCTGCTTGTGCCTTTCGAACTCCTTCTTGAGGCGCTCGAAGTCGATGGCGCTGATATCGTAGACGCCGGCTTCACGCACGCGATCGTTCGGCTCGCGAACCTCGATGGCTTCATCCACCACGCCATGCAGCTCGCGGATGATATGCGAGATATCAGCCTGCTCGCGGTCCTGTTGCAGGCTCTTGTAGACGATATCGATGGCATCCCGGTCGGCACGGCGGGCGTTGATGCCCTTGGCGTTCAGGCAGGCCTTGAACTTCTTGAACACCTCGCGGCACATCACCTCGAAGCGCTTGCGGCTCTCGTCACTCTGGTTGGCCGCCTCCTTGCAGGCGACGATGGCCGCGTTGCGCGCAAAGCCGCTGGTGGTCTGCACTGCCGCCAGCGAGGCCTCGCGCTCCTCAAGGAAGGCCTTGGTCATCGCCACCGCCTCATCCAGGTCGGCCAGCAGCTCCTCCTCCGGGCGTGCAGGATCGCGGCCATCCCCCGGGTCGCCGTCCCCGGTGGTGCCAGCGAAGGTCGCCAGTGCTTTGCGCAGATGGCGCAGGATGCCGCAGTAGTCGATGATCAGGCCGTTGTTCTTGCCTTCGCTGACCCGGTTGGCGCGGGCGATGGTCTGCATCAGGGTGTGAGCCTTGAGCGGCTTGTCGAGGTAGAGGGTGGCGAGGCTCGGCACGTCGAACCCGGTCAGCCACATGGCGCAGACGATGGCGATACGAAACGGGTGCTGTTCGGCCTTGAAGGCGTCATCCGGGGCCATGCGCTGCATGTGGCGGAACTGGGGTAGCTCGCGCATCGATTCGGGGAGCGCCATGCCCTCCTTCATCAACCGTCGGTGGGGTGTGATATCCAGGTCCCAGCGGCGAAACTTCTCCTCCTCGCCCTGCTCCTCACTGACCACCACGGCCATGCGCGTCTCGCGCATCCAGGCGAGCTGCCGACTCTGGAACAGCTCCTCCTGCTCATCGGCGCACCTGGCCAGTGACCTCTCCAGCTCGTGGATCTTCGCATCCCAGTAGAAGCCGATCAGCTTGTGCATGCGCACGCAGGTGATCTTGTCGATGCACACCAGCATCGCCTTGCCCGTCTCCCAGGCGTTGGCGTAGTGGTCGACGAAGTCCTGGGCCACCCTGTCCAGCCGCTTGCCGGCGGTGATGATGTGATAGTCCCGCTTGAGATCCCGTTCGAGGCGCTGCTCCACGTCCACATCGTCGGTCTCGAACTGCTCCAGGCGCTCGGCGATGCGTTCGTTCATATCGCCAATGGCCACACCCAGCTTGTCGCCGCGGGCGTCGTAGTAGAGCGGCACCGTGGCCTGGTCCTCCACGGCGCGCTGGAAGTCATAGGTGGAAACGTAGTCGCCGAACATCCGCCGGGTGATCTCGTCGTCCTTGAACAGCGGCGTGCCGGTGAAGCCGATCACGCTGGCCTGCGGCAGGGCGTTACGCATGTTCAGCGCCAGGCTGCCGTACTGGGTGCGGTGAGCCTCGTCGGAGATGACAATGATGTCGTCGCGCCGGTTGGGCGGCATCTCCGGGCGGAATTTCTGGATCAGCGAGAACAGGTAGGCCTTGTGCTGCCCCAGCAGCGCTTCCAGGTGGTCGCCGCTGCCGGCACGGCAGGGGTCCCGATCGTTGTCCACCAGCCCGCAGCCGGCATAGGTCTTGTAGATCTGGGTATCGAGGTCCTCGCGGTCGGTGAGCACCACGAAGGTGAAGTTGCCGCCCAGCTTGCGGTGCACCTTGCGGGTGAACATCACCATGGAGTAGCTCTTGCCGGAGCCCTGGGTATGCCAGAACACGCCCAGCTTGCCCTGCCGCTGGTGGCGTTCGCGCACGGCCTGAACCACCCGGTTGACGCCCAGGAACTGGTGGTTGCGGGCGATGATCTTCTTCGGCTCACCTGCCGAATCGTCGAAGAGGATGAAGTTCTCGACGATATCCAGGAAGTTGCGCCGCTCGCAGACACCCTTGAGCAGGGTCTCCATGTCCACCGAGCCCGGGTCCTCCTCGGCCAGGCGCTTCCAGTCGGTGAAGTGCTCCCAGCGGCTGGTCAGCGATCCCAGCTTGGCCTTCTCACCGTTGCCGAACACCACCAGGGCATTGTAATGGAAGAGGTGCGGCACCTCGCCCTTGTAGCTGGAGAAGTTCTGCTCGAAGGCAGAACGCAGGTGCTTGCCGATGTTCTTGCATTCCATGAACAGCAGCGGCAGGCCGTTGACGAAGCCGATGATATCGGCACGGCGGCGGTAGAGGTCGCCCTGCACCCACAGCTCGCGCACGCAGAGGAAGTCGTTGTTGTCCGGCTCGTCGAAGTCGATGAGCCGCAGCCGCTCGCGGCAGCGCTCGCCCTTGGCGTCGCGGAAGGTGACCCAGACGCCGTCGCGCAGCTGAGCGTACTTGTCGCGGTTGGTGGCCGCCAGGGACTGGGCCACCGGCGAGGCCACCACCTGGCGCACGGCATCGTCATAGGCCTCGGCCGGCAGCCCGGGGTTCAGCCGAACCAGTCGCTCGCGCAGCGTGCGAGTGAGCACCACCTCGCGCTCGGAGCTTCGCCCCAGCAGGCTATCCGGCCCGAAGTCCTCCTGGTTCCAGGCCAGCACCGAGCGCCAGCCGAGCCGCTGTTCCAGATAGTCGGCGGTGGTCTGCTGGACCAGGGTATCTTCGCTGTAGGGGCTCGGGCTCATCACGCATCCTTGTCGTTCTGCTCCGGGGCGTGTTCCTCAAGATAGCGGCGACCGCGCTCGGTCAGCCGGTAGCGCTGCTTGCTGCTGCGGGGCTTGTCGGGCAGGGTCATCTCTATCAGCCCCTTTTCCAAGGCAGGCACTAAATAAGCTTTACGGAAATACTCGGCATCCTTCAAGGAAAGCTTCTCCTGAAGCGCCTGCCGCGACATTTCCCCATCCAAGACCCCACACAGGCGAACTTCCGGGGTGACTTCCGGGGTGACTTCCGGGGTGACTTCCGGGGTGACTTTCGCAGCATCGGGACCAAGTCGCTCCTGGCCCGCCTCTTCGGCAATACTCGGCCGCGGAAAACGCAGCACGAACCAGTGCGGCGATACCTCGATCTCGGGCTCGGCCACGCCATACTCGGCGCACAGCCGGCGGATGCGCCGGATGCCTGAGCCGATATGCTCCACGGCCTCCATGCGGTGCAGCATGCCGAACAGCAGCGGGTTGCGCGGGATACTCTTGGTGCCCAGGTCCGCCTCGCTCATGCCGGCGGGCAGGCCGCCGGGACTGACCACCTCGACCCGGTCCTTGAACACGTAGACATGCACGTTAGCGGTGGATCGGTAGTCGCGGTGCACCAGGGCGTTGACCACCGCCTCGCGCAGCGCCTCCTCGGGCAGTTCGGGGCGCTCCTCGCGCTTCACGTGCTGGATGATGTAGGCGACATTGAGCTTGGAGAGCAGCCAGGCCATCACCTCGTCGATCATCGAGTAGACGTCGCCGTGGAAGCCGCGGCGGTCAAGGATATGCACCTTGTCGCTGCCCATGAACAGGGCGCAGGCCACGTCGGCGCTGATGGAGAACTTCTGGATGTCGCGGGCCAGCAGCCAGGCGCCGGCGTGGGTCATCCTACCGTCGTCGGTGAGCAGGTGAAGGTTCCTGAGCGCGGTAAGCGGCGGCATGTCGGCGGGAATGCGCGCCCGGCGCCGGAAGGTGTCCCAGGCCGCGTCGGTAAGGTCCTCCTCCAGGGAGAAGCGCTCACAGGGGGTCTCGTCGAAGTGGATTAGCCCCTCGCGGTAGAAGAATTCGCGGATCTCCTGGCGCGACATCTGCTGGGAGGAGGCGCCCTCGCGCAGGTAGAACTTGCCGCCGAAAGAGTAGGGTTTGCTGTGCTGGGCCGGCACGGTCACGCACAGCACCTCGCCTTCGCTCTCCACCTCCACGGCGATGGGCGGCTCAGCGGAGCGCGCCGTGGCCTGCACATCGGACTTCAGCTTGTTGTGGTCGGCCACGCCGACCACCTCGCCGGCATCGGTGACGCCGATCAGGATCACCCCGCCGGTGGCGTTGGCGAAGGCGCAGATCTCCCGGCCCAGGCCGGAGGTACCGGCCTTCTTGAACTCGGTGGTAAAGCCCTCCCCGAGTGCAAGCAGGTCGTTCAGCGCCTGGCGGTTCATGCGGCGAGCTCTCCGCTCATCAGCTTGGGCAGTAGCAGATCGCGGGCTTTGGCAAGGCGTTCATTAGTCTTGGTTAACACGTCGACCTGACGATAGAGGTCCAGTGCCTGCTCTTCGAATAACGAAAGCAGCATGGAAGGCGGAAAAAGCGCTTGGATGCGATGCACATCGTTACGATTCAGAGTCGGCACTGCTGCACCACCGTTGTACTGCTCAAGATGCAGGTTAGCCAATAGGTGACGAGCAAAATGCGGCTTAATTTTCTTGAAATCTTTGATCCAAAGCGTGGTATTCAGTGGCCAATAGTCATCACTCACATACATCACATGCCCAAGTGAGCCGGAGCGCCCGGTTACCACACCAGGCCCAGAAACCTTCGACTCAGCGTGATACCCTGTTATACCTGTTGAAGCATAGATAGGCACTTCGCCTTCTACCCGCTTCGACACTGGAAGATCAAAACCACGCTGAAGCGTGATCAGGTCTCCAAGCGGAAGTCGCTCCCACCCCTCCGGCACGCCATTAGTGACCTTGACGTGCTCATGGCCAGGAAAGCGAAGATGGACAAACCACTCCTTGTAAAGCAGGCGGGCCGATTCTTCGAGGAGCTGGGTGCGGCGCTGGTTATTTTCGATTAAGTCATCGTAGGATGACAGAGCGTTAACCACCCTCCTCTGGATATTGATCTCAGGCACCTGAACCCTTGAGCTATAAAAGTCCTCTCTCTTCGTTGATGGGATCGCCGACCCTGAATCCATGGAGTTAATATCAAGAAGCATCAGCCTATAATAAAGCCACTTCAAGTCCACATTCGAGACACTCAACTCAAGATAATAGGCTGTGTCAATTGTCCAGGATGGAAATTCAGAATAGTGAACTCCTCTATATGCACCTTTCCTTCCTATGATGATCGTAGGCTCATCAGTAAGCGCTTCCCGAGACCAGCCAATAGGACCATTTGTTCCAAAAACCCTCACTGGCAAATGACTGTCAGGCTCTGGCGAATACCCACGCAGCGACCTGCCATAGTTTAAAGTACAAATATCACCAAGTTTTGCCAGCTTCATACCCCCAACTCCTCGAAGTTGCGGCGGATCTTCGCGGCCAGCTCGGTCGCCTCGGCATCGAGGTCGGCGAGCTCCACATGGATCCCGCGCAGGGTCTCCTCGAAGTCGAAATCCTCGTCCTCCTCTTCCGGGGCGACGCCGACATAGCGGCCGGGGGTCAGGCTCCAGTCGTTAGCGGCGATTTCATCGATGGTCACCAGCTTGACCAGCCCCTCCACGTCGCGCAGCGTCGCTTCCGGGAAGCGCTCGGTGAGCCAGTGCGCCTGCTTCCAGACGTAGCGCACCGCCTTGAGCTGCTCGACTACCTCATGGCGCGCCGCGTCGGCGGCCTTGCGGGCGCGGTTGATCTCGCGGCTGGGCCACAGGCGGCTCTTCTTGGCGGTGTACTCCTGCTCGCAGGTATCGATGACCCGGCAGGCCAGCTTGTAGAGCAGGTCCGTCTGCTTGACCAGATCGCGGCTCGCCTCGGCCAGGGGCGCCAGGCGGTCCACGGCCTGCTTGAGGGCGCCATTGGTCAATGACTGCCCGCGCCATTCTGCCTGCTCGGCGGCCAGGGTCTCGCGGAAGGCCGCGACGTCGGTGGCAAAGGCGCTACGCGCCTGGGCCAGCTCCTCGCGGGCCTCCGCGAGCGGCGCCAGCGAGGGAGAGGCGTCGTTGAGGCTATCGAGGAAAGGCGCGGCGCTCTCGTCCAGGGCATCCAGGGTCGTGTCGAAGTCGGCCAGGGGGGCGTCGGTGCTGCCCACTTCATCCTGCCGTTCGAAGCAGCCGGCGGCATCCAACAGGGTGCGCCGGCCATAGCCCTCCACCAGCATCAGGTAGCGCTCGGTCTCGCCGCGGTAGAGCCAGACGATGGCCTGGAGGTTCTGCTGCTGTTCGGGGCTGAAGTCGTAGATCTTGCGCGTCACCTGGCGATAGATCTGGCGGGCGTCGATCATCAGCACCTTGTCGCGATGCTCGGCGGGCTTGGCGCGGTTCAGGAACCACAGCTCGCAGGGCACGCTGCGCGTATAGAAGAAGTTGCCGCGGATGCCGATCATGGCGTCGACGTCGCCGGTCTCCACCAGCGCCTGGCGCAGCCGCGCCTCGTCTCGACCTGCGCTGGAGGCCTGGGAGGACATCACGAAGCCCGCCCTGCCGCGCTCGCTCAGGTAGCTGTAGAAGTAGCTGATCCAGACATAGTTGCCGTTGGAGACCTTGCCCTTCTTATTCACCCCCGGCAAGCCGAAGGGCAGGCGTGGGTCGGCCTTGATCTTCTCGGCATCGATCTCGTCGACGTTGAACGGCGGGTTGGCCATCACGTAGTCGGCCTTGCCGACCAGCTCGTGGGGGTCCTCGTAGTAGGTGATGGCGCGCTGGATATCGCCCTCCAGGCCATGAACCGCCAGGTTCATCTTGGCCAGTCGCACGGTGGTGGCGTTCTTCTCCAGGCCGCGGAAGGTGAGCCGCTCGCTAGGGTTGTCGCCATGCTCCTCCACGGTACGCGCGCTCTGCACGAACATGCCGCCGGAGCCGCAGGCCGGATCCAGTACGGTGCCGCGCTCTGGGTCGAGCACATGGGCGATCAGTGAGACCAGCGACACCGGGGTGAAGAACTCGCCGCCGTCGTGGGCGCCCTGGTCGGCGAACTGGGTGAGGAAGTACTCGTAGATGCGGCCGAAGACGTCGCCCTTCACCCGCTTGAGCTCGTCGGGGTTGAGGGTACGCAGCAGCTGGCCCAGCACCTCATTGTCGAGCTCCTGGTATTCGCTCTTGGGCAGCACACCCTTGAGCGAGGTGTAGTCGTTCTCGATCGCCTCCATGGCGTCGATGATGGCGCGGGCGCGATCGGCGCTGTCCGGCAGGCTCACCAGGTGGTCGAACTGCGCCTCCGGGCGCAGGTAGATGGCGCTGCGCTGGGAGAAATCCTCTTTGGTGATCTCGCGGGTCTTGCCACCCCGCGACGGCAGGCTGGCCTGGATATCGTCCTTCACCGCCAGGTAGCGGCTGTAGGCGTGGCGCAGGAAGACCAGGCCCATCACCGGCAGGAAGTATTCATTGCTGGCGTAGTTCGAGTTGGCGCGCAAGTTGTCCGCGGCGCTCCACAGGCGCTTCTCCAGCGCCTGGATATGTTCGAGTTGAGCCAAGGCCCGCTCCGTTGCTGTTCCCTGTTGCCCCGGGCGGCCTAACGCCGCCCGAGCCTGAGTTCATTCGAATGAGGGAACAGTACCACCGAACGCGCTGGGCATCAGCCGCCTACACTAAGGGCAGCCGCCTAGCCATGCTGACAGGTGCGCCAGGATCACGGGATGAGGAGACCAAAACATGAACAAGAGCGCCGTTCGTACCCTCCAACGGTTCCTTTCTGACCAGAAGACCTACCATGGCAGCATCGACGGCATTCGCGGACCGAAGACCCTTGCCGCCGTCAATGCCACGTTAAGGAACCATGCCAGCCAATTGCCCGACGGGGCAGAGCGCTGGAGCGACCGACGACGCGCCGTGGCGTGCCTGCAGCTGGCCTGCCAACTGAGCAAGATCGAGGCCGGTCCCATCGACGGTCTCTGGGGTCCCCAGACCGAGTATGCGGCGAGCGTTCTGGCCACGCTGCAGACAACCGGCAGCAAGCCAGATCCCTGGCGCGACCGGCAGCCAACGGATGCCAACCCCAATAACTGGTATCGAGAGGCCGAGCTTGAACAGGCGCTGGGCTCGCCGACACGCAAGCCGCCGCTGACGGTAGTACCCTGCCCCTGGAAACTCGCGCTGGCTTGGGACCTCAACACCTGCCCCAGTGGCATCGGCTGCCACGAACTGGTAGCCGACAGCCTGGCTCGCATCCTGAGTCGGGCGCATGACCACTACGGGCCGCAACGCCTCAGGGAACTGGGTCTTCACCGGTATGGCGGCTGCTACAACAAGCGTCGCAAGCGCGGCGGCACCCATTGGTCGACCCATGCCTGGGGCCTGGCCATCGACTGGGACCCGGCCCACAACAAGCTCAAGTGGGGACGCGACCGGGCACGGCTGGCCCGGCCAGAATACGACATCTGGTGGCGCCTCTGGGAAGAGGAGGGCTGGGTCAGCCTGGGACGCACGCGCAACTTCGACTGGATGCACGTGCAGGCGGTCAAGCTATGACGCCAGACACCTCAGCCCCGCAGGATGGTCATGCGGCGTGTCTCGTCTTCGGGGAAGACACGGCCACTCTCCAGGGCAACAAACAGATGCTGGAATACCACACCGGGCTCGCCGAACACCTCGCCGGAACGGAAGTATGAGTGCCCCTTGGGGTAGTCATAGCGGGTGTTGACGTCGTCGCAGTCGACCGCAAACACATTGCGTGCCACCCGGGCCATGTCTTCCGGCCCGGTGTGGCCAAGCCGTCGGGAAGCGATGCGGTTCTTCAGGTTGGAAGCCTTGCTGGCACGCAGCGCCAGGTCATCGGAGGCAAAGTAGACGGTCACGTTGCGAGAGCTGTGCACGATGAGCTCTCCGCTGCGCCCCTCCTCCAACGACTCATTGACGATATCCGCGGCGACCAGGAAGGTATTGCGGAACAGCAGCGGCACCCCGCCCGGTAGTGAGTACTTGCGCCAGACGCGCAGCGTCTCGCGCAGCACGCGGTTACCCATGGAGTGGGCCAGCACGTTGATGCGCTTGAGGCAGGGGGTGGGATCTTGCTCGAACTGCTCGCCCTCGCGCCAGTCCAGGAAACGCTGCAGCACCCGGGCGAAGGAGAAGGCGCTCAAGTCGGCAGATTCCTGATCGTCCCAGTAATCCTTGACCACGCCCAGGTCGTTGTCGCAGGGCCAGACCAAAGGGACCACCAGCACCTCGCCGGGCCTGGCGGCATCACAGAGCCCCTGAAACTCTCGAACCGCAGTGAATACGTCTTCGGGCAGGTTGGAGAAGCCATGAATATAGATCAGCACCTGGCGAGCCTCGGTCTCCTTGAGCCGCTGGAGGAAAGCTGAGCTGCCGATTTCCTGATAACTCCCCTCTGCCTGGCGCTCGCAGTAGAACACCGAGTTGCTGGAGGCGTTGTTGTTGAGATCGAAGGTGAAGTTGCGGTCGATTCGGGTACGAATGCTCTGGGTAGGAAAACGGTTGGTGATGAACAGCATGACGGCCACCTCGCAGGATGGCGGCAAGACACCGCCTTAACCTTGAAGTTAGCAGTTGCTGCGGATTTGGCCGCCTTGTCCCGTTAACGACTATCAGGTACCTAGCGCGGCTTGAGCATGGCCAGATACTGGGCGAGCACCACGGCGTTGTTGTGGTGCTCATCCTTGGCGGCGAACACCAGGGTCACGGGCTCCCGGGCGGCGCGCTCGGCCAGCGGTCGCAGGGTCTCGCGGTGCGCCTTGAGCTCGCGCAGGTAGCGGCGCCGGAACTCGCCCCAGCCGAGCTCACCAGCGTGGAAGGCCTTGCGCAGGGCGTCGCTGGGAGCGACCTCCTTCGGCCAGTCATCGATACGGGCGTCGGCCTTGGCCACGCCGCGTGGCCATAGCCGGTCGACCAGCACACGGTGTCCATCCTCGGGGGCAGGCGCCTCGAAGGCGCGCTTGAGGGCCAGGCTCATGGGCGTCCTCCTGTGATGGGTGACGCCCCCAGTGTAGCCGACCGACCTCAGGCCTTGAGCACGTAGCGCAGGATCTCGACCACCTGGTCGGTGGTGGTGCACCAGGCCTGGGCCTCGGCATCGACCTCCTTGAGCGGGTGGACGATCTCCTCGCCATGCAGGGTCACGTAGGGCTTGCCGAGTGCCGCGCAGTAGCCGGCGTCGAAGGCCGCGTTCCACTGCTTGTACTTGTCGCCGAAACGCACCACCACCATGTCACTCTGCTCGATCAGGGTGCGGGTACGGATGGCGTTGACCTTGGAGGACTGGTGGTCGCGCCAGAACTGGCTGGGGGTCTCGCCGAGGTGGTCGCCGGCGGCATCGCTGGCGTCGTGGTCTGTCACCGGAGCGGTGAACACCACGTCGAGGCCGGCCGCCTCGGCGCCACGCTGGATCTCGTCGCGCCAGTCGGTATGGATCTCGCCGGATAGATAGACGTGAAAGCTCATGCAGGGCTCCTGAATGTCGAGGCTGGAGACCCATGATAACGCGGCGAACATTTATTGGAAAATAGTTCCACTATACGCCATCAGACGCTCAGGAAGGAGCGATGGATCTCGCTTCCATAGCGCCGGACAATCGCCCGCTTGGTGGCGTGAAAGTCGGCGACACTGCCCTGGCGCCCCGATTTCTCCAGGGTGCGCGTAGCCAGTTCATCGGCGATCACCTCCAGGAAGAGCTCGGCCAGCAGCAGCCTGGCGGAGTCACGGAAGTGGCCACGGCCATCCACGTAGAGCTGTACCGTCGGGGCCCCGGTGTTGATCAGGATCTTGCGCTCCTCGGGGCTGTAGACGGCACGGTCCAGGGTCTCCTCGAGGTTGCGGAATTCGTAGCCCAGGAACATCGCCTCGCCGTGGTCCCGCGACGGGCCGCGACGCGGCGCATGGGGCACGCCGCCATGGCCGTGGTGGGAGGCGTGGCGGGCCAGCACGATCTCGCACCAGGCCCAGTAGGCGCCGGCACGCACGTTGATCTCGCCCCGGGCCCCCTCCTCCTCGCCGCTCAGGGTCCAGGTGAGGCGCCCCTCCTCGCCGAGCTCCTCCACCCTCACCTGCGTGGGAGTGGCGTCGATGGCGAGCGAGTCGGGCAGCGCATAGTCGATGGCAAGCTCCGCTCCCTCGGGAAGCTGCGCGTGGTCCACCAGCAGCGTGACATGGAAGGAGTGGCCCGGCCGACGGTAGTAGAAGGGGGTGGTAAAGCGCAGGGCGGTGTCGATCGCAGGCGCCTCGGCGGGCTCGCTCGCCAGCGGTGGCGTGAGCCCCAGGTCCTGCACCGCCGCGCGGCTCATGCGCTGCAGCAGGTGCTCGATCATATGGTCGGTGCGCTGCGAGGTGGTCGCCCGGGCCAGGTGCTTGAGCTTCTCCTGCTCGGCAAGCACGTGAGGCGCAACCAGGCGGCTGACGGCGCGGGAGAAGGCCTTGACGAAGGCGTTGCGGGGATTGAGCCCCTCGCGCTCGTCGCTGATGATCGCCTCGCCCTCGGCGAGTTTCTCGAGCAGCGCCGGGCAGCGCACGCTGCCGAACAGGTACTCGGTGCCCACCTGGTTCTCGAACTCGAACAGCTGACAGTCCAGGGCCGCCATGCCGGAGAACACCACCAGGCCGTTGGTGCGGTCGTCGCCATGTTGGGTCAGTTCGGCCTCGCGGGAGCGCTTGAGGGTCAGGGTGAAGGGGAACTCCTGCTGCTGGAAGACGAAACTGCTCGCCTGCTCCGGCCCGACCAGCGGCAGCGACGGCGGCTCCTGGAAGCGGATCCGTCCACTCTCCTCCACCACCCGGCCGCGCCTCAGGTGCGCCAGACTCACCTCGCGCCGCTCGAGGATATCGCGCAGGTAGACGTTGTCGGCCAGGGCCTGCACCAGGGTATGGAACTGGGTGATGGCGACCTGGGGGTTCTCCACCACGATGGTCACCCGGGTGCCGTTGCGACGGATACCGAGCCGACGCTGGTCGCCTTCGGTGGCTTCCCGGTCGCCTTCGCCGTCATCGAAGAGGTAGCCGCCGTTGGCGTCTCGAAACAGCTCGATGCGCGTATGACGCCCCTTATGCAGGGTCTCCAGCCAGCCGTGGCCGAGGCCGTAGATCGCCTGCTTGAGGCCGCGCCCGAAGAAGCCCCGCCCCTCCCCCTCGCCGCGCGAGAGCGGGCTGTGGGCACCGCCGTAGGTGAGGATGCTGGCGGCACGCTCAAACGACATGCCCTCCGCCTGGTCGGTGACCTTGAGCAGAGCGCCGTTCTGATGGCGCTCGTACTCGATACGGATCTCGCCGCTCGGGTCCTCTTCCCTCCCCCTCTCGCCCGCGCGCTCGAGGCGCCCATAGCTGTCGTCGCTGTTGGTGATCAGCTCCACCAGGGCCTTCTCGATGGAGGCGAAACGGCGCGAGTCGATGCCGATGACCCGCTGGTCGACGGGAATGGCGCCAATGGTCATGAGTGTGTCCTCATGGTGATGCCATCACCTACCGAAAGCTTCGTCCCTTCACCCTCGAGGACGATGGCGTTCTGGCCGAAGTAGCCGCCCGGAGCGGCGCGGGTGTTCATCTCCACCAGGGTGCGCAGCGGCTCGCCGGGTACGGCGATCTCGCCGCTGTGCTGGTCCACGGTGGTGATCTTGCAGCGCTGGCAGGGCTTGCGCAGTCCGAGACGCCAGGCGCCGTCGGCGGCGGCCAGGGTGTCCCAGCCATCCTCGGCGAAGGGGGCGGCGTCATCGACCACCAGGCTCGGCCGGAAGCGGCTCATGGGCACCGGGTCTAGCCCCTTGTCGGCCAGGCGGCGGTTCACCTCGTCAAGCGAGCCCTCGCTCACCACCAACAGCGGGTAGCCGTCGGCGAAGCCGGTATGGGCCCGCTCGCCGGGCGCCAGGTAGTGGGGCTCGACGGCGCGACGGTGTTCGGGGGCGAAGCGCACCAGGCGCAGGCCGCTGCCGCGCCAGTCGCCCAGCACGTCGCCCAGCCAGTCGCGCGCCTCGGCGCCCTCGTCCAGGGCCTCGCAGCGGTCCTCCCACACGTACACCGGGAGGCGGGGAAGCGCCCCCACCGCCAGCGGCACGCGCAGCGGCGCCACCTCGGGGTGGCTGAGCACCAGGGCATCGGCTTCGAGATGCACGCGGATGCGTGCCATGGCCGGCAGCTGACGCTGGGTCACGAAACGCCCCACGTCGTCCACCACCATCCAGCGGCGATCCCAGGCGAGACCCTCCGCGGTCAGCTCGGCCGCGTCCAGGGCGATGCCGCCCAGCGACTTGACCGGATAGATGTTGAGCTGGGTGATCTTCACGGCGGGCTCCTGGCAGGGCGATGCCCAAAGCCTATCCCAGCCGCGGGGGGATTACAGCCGGCTGGTTTCGATCACATAACCGATGATGGGGTAGCCGGCCTTGCGCGCGGCCTTCTCGGCTTCCAACTGGGCCTCGACCTTGGAGATGCTGGAGGAGACATGCTCGAACACGGTGTCCATCTCGAGCTGCTTGGTGCGCACGGCCAGCTTCACCAGATGGCCGGTCTTCGGCGCTCCTTCGGGCTTGCTGCGCGGCGCCTTGGCCTTGGGCTCTTCGCCGGCTTCCCTGGGCCACTCGGGGGGCGCGGTAGCCGCCTTGCGCCGCGTTTCCTGCGCGTTGTCCATGAAGGCGTTGATGTCGCGGCGCATCTGCCGCTCGAACTCGCTCAATTCCGTTTCCATCGTGTCTCCGTCTACTTCAGGGATGGCGGGAGTGTACCAGAAGTTGCGCCGAAGCCATCACTATCAGGCTCATCCCGCATGTCGCGGGGCTGGTGTCGCTGCTGGCCAACATGTCGGAGGACCGGTTTCGGCCAGAAGCGGCCATTGAGATTATTCTGATGTACGCCTGCCATCAGCCGTGCGAGGTACGAGCGTCGGCTGCATGGCTTTGTTCAGCATGATTCACAACTTCATTAGCTATCTGAGGCAACAAGGCTTTTGGGAGACAGTGCCCAAGACCGTCAATCTCAACTAGGCGGCCGTTCAGCAACAAATCCGCAATATGCCTGCCGTGAGGCGGCGGGTTGAGCGGATCCTCAGAACCCTGAATTACCAAGGCCGGAACGCTCACCTTCCTCAGCTCTGTTCCCCGAGCAAGAGGTACTGGCGTTGCCATTGCGTGATTTCCAGGTTGTGCCCAAGTTCCGGCATGATCTATACATCGTTGCTCACGCAGTCGAAAATCCGAGGCATCAAACTCAAGCTTCGCTCCCGAAAGGAGTCCCCACTCTTTCACGCGACGATCAAGTTCTTCCTCCATGCTCTCAGAGGGCGTCGCTCGCGCAGAAAGCGCTTCAAGCACCTCTTTGTTTGGAAGGGGCAAACCATCCGGAGAGCTCTCACCTGAAAACGCTCGTCCGATATTACCGACGAAGTCCACATCAAGTGCTGCTCCGCACATGAGGGTCAAACTGTGGAGCCGATCCATATGGTCTAGCGCAAGCACTTGCCCTAACGTCGCTCCTATCGATAAGCCTACAACATGTGCCTTATCCACTTCCCACGCGTCGAGAATCGATACCGCATCTGACGCCAGATCCTCCACGGTATAGGGGGCATCATCAAACTCGATGAAGGTAGAGCGTCCCGTATCACGATGGTCATACCGAATCACGCAATACCCCTTGGACACGAGCAGTTCAACGAATTCATCCGGCCACATCAAAGCTGATGCATTCGCACCTGAAACCAATAGTATCGCTTCTCCTTCGTCCAAGCCGACAGATTGACTCCAAAGTGATCTGTCATTCACGGATACAAATTTCTCTGGCATCAAAATCTCCCGATGTACTTCCACTCGTGACTGCTGAACGCAGAAATAACCGGCAGAGAAAAGCGGGGCGAGGAACGAGCAACGCTTTTCTCTGTCCGGTGGATTGGCTAGTTATGTTTGACATATCGCCTCCAGACCTCCTCCACGTCAATCCCAATACCGTGGAAATTCGGTTTAAGCGCGAAGACAGGGGCCTTTTCGCGCTTATCGGCTTCCATCGTCTGGTATGCAATCTCAACATACATGTTGTTCTTTTTTATCCGAGTCACAAAAACGGCGAACAACCCCTCTTCGATCTGCCTGGGAAAGTCACTGCTTAACGAGGCGACGATAGGCTTTGTCGCGGCCACATATGCGGCCTTCAATCGGTCCCTTTGCTCGAAGGACTTCGTTTGAAATAAGGTCTTTGCGATTGTTATGGCATCCTCTTCTTTGCACAAGGCGCTGTGCGTAACAACGAATTCTCTTAGAAAATCACAGCGCAACGCGAACTCGGCCCCGAAGAACTCCGCCAACGCCTGAAGGGTCATTGAAGAGTGCAGTATACCACGCGCATTCATTGCGCCTTTCTCTCTCGTAACCGCCTTCTGAATCCCTGCATCACGTTCGGAAAACTCAAGGGCGGTAAGTTCTTCCAAGTAGTGTTTGAGCATGGCGCGCTCACCTCCGAAAAACATAACGCTTAGGTAACCGGCGCCGGAGCGCCAGCGGAGGGAACCAAAAGCGGCACGCTTTTGGCGTCCGGTTGACCGCCTTGTTACATGGTGATTCGATAGTATCCGCCATACTCTCCATCCTTAGAACCACTATGCGTGGCCTGCCAACCCAATTTTTGGGCCACTCTCTTGCTGGCCACATTATCGTCCGCGATGAAGACCTGAACGGTATCGAGGTCGAACTCTGTGGATAGCCTTTCAACCGCCAACTCGCAAGCCTTGGCAGCTATCCCGTTTCCCCAAAACTCCGACCTGATGAAATAGCCGAAGTCGAAAACGCCATCTATCTGCTTAATACCGCAGAACCCGATAAATTCATCTTTATCAGCCTCTGCAATAGCAAAGCGAGTTGGGTTAGTGAGAGCACTCTCGAACCAAGAATTCGCCTCATCTTCTGTCAGGGCGCGACCCGGCCCAAGAAATCGCATGACCTCAGGATCTCGAAGCATCGACATAACAGCCGTCTTATCTTTCTGTTGAAGATCCCTCAGCTTCACTGGAATCACAAGGCTGACCTCACCATGTAACAGTTGTATTATGTAGCTTGCTCGATATTCCACTTGAACGCACATGCACGTTCAACAATGTTATACTGCACGCTGCCTTCCTCCTAACCATCTGAAACACATAAATATTAAGTATAGCTCGGCAGTATAACACCAATCACTGCGCATGCTGCATAGCACCGATGAACGTGCCAGCTGCATCTTCCGCCACGGCCGCTTTGGGTCGATAGCGGCTCTTCGCCCGATAAATCGGGCTCCTACAGGCAACATGGCGACGATGCGAGGGAAGATCGCTAACTGCGGCATAAGCCCCTCCACCTCGTTACCCAAAGGACCATTAGCCAGCAGCCTAACCGATAATGCCCATATTTGCGGCATCATCCGTCAACGTTGGTCCAGATTACGAAATCAGCCAATGACCCTGTCAGCGATTCGCCATATGGCGTGCGAGACATTGCCGACAGGGAATAAAGGATTGCCGGGCGGAACATTCCGCCCGGCCGGGGAGTAGCGAACCTCAAGAGACCTCCAGGGCGATCTTGAGCACGCCGTCGCGCTGGTGGGAGAAGAGGTCGTAGGCATCGACGATCTTCTCCAGCGGGTAGCGGTGGGTGACCATGGGGCCGAGGTCCAGGCGGCCGCTGTCGATGACTTGCATCAGCCGGCGCATGCGCTCCTTGCCGCCGGGGCAGAGCGAAGTGACGATGCGGTGATCGCCCAGGCCCGCGCAGAAAGCATCCAGCGGGATGCTCAGGTTCTCGGAGTAGACCCCGAGGCTCGACAGGGTGCCGCCGGGCTTGATGACCCGCAGCGCCTGCTCGAAGGTCTGCTGCAGCCCCAGCGCCTCGATGGAGGCATCAACCCCGCGTCCGCCGGTGAGCTTGCGGATCTCGTCCACCACGTCCACCTGGCGGAAGTTGAGGGTGACGTCGGCACCCATCTTCCTGGCCATCTCGAGGCGCTCGTCGACGCCATCCACGGCGATGATCAGCCCCGCGCCGCGCAGCCTGGCGCCGGCGGTGGCGCACAGGCCGATGGGGCCCTGGGCGAAAACCGCCACGCTGTCGCCGATCTTGATGTTGGCGGACTCCGCCCCGGCGAAGCCGGTGGACATGATGTCCGGGCACATCAGCACCTGGTCGTCGGTGAGACCGTCGGGCACCGGCGAGAGGTTGGCCTGGGCATCCGGCACCCGCAGGTACTCGGCCTGGGCGCCGTCGATGGTGTTGCCGAAGCGCCAGCCGCCCATGGGCTTGTAGCCGTGGGCGTGGTGGCCGCCGTCCTGGGAGCTGCAGCCGTCCTGGCAGGCGTAGGAGGTGAAGCTCGGGCATATGGCGCCGGCGATCACTCGCTGGCCTTCGCGATAGCCCTGAACGTTGGCGCCGAGCTTCTCGATCACGCCCACCGGCTCATGGCCCACGATCAGCCCCTTCTCCACCGGGTACTCGCCCTTGAGGATATGCACGTCGGTGCCGCAGATGGTGGTGGTGGTCACCCGGATCAGGGCGTCGTTGGGGCCGATGTCGGGGATCGGGCGGTCATCGATCTCGATGCGGCCGGGCTCGACGAAGACGGCGGCTTTCATCATGGCGGGCATGGCGGACTCCTGGATGGCGAGGAAGGGTGACCCCTACAGCTATAGCAGGCAAACGCGATTCCACCATGACAGACATCAAGGAGTGGCCGGCCAAGCGTGAAAGGCGGTGTTTGGTGTTCTCCGCCTGGTCGAGGCAGACTGGTGGGTCGCGGTATCCCACCCTTTCATCAGAAGAAGGACGTGCCCCATGACGATTGCCACCGGCGACCGGTTCCCCAACGTCACCATCAAGACCAACGGCCCGGAGGGCCCCGAGGACCTCAACACCGGCGACTTCCTCGCCGGCAGGAAGGTCGCGCTGTTCGCGGTGCCTGGCGCCTTCACCCCGGGCTGCTCCAACACCCATATGCCGGGCTTCGTGGTCAACGCCGACAAGATCCTCGCCAAGGGGGTCGATGCCATCGCCTGCCTGGCGGTCAACGACGCCTTCGTGATGGGCGCCTGGCAGAGCGACCAGAATGCCGAGGCCATCACCATGCTGGCCGACGGCAACGCCGAGCTGACCCGCGCCCTGGGGCTCGAGAAGGACGCCAGCGGCGCCGGCATGGGCGTACGCTGCCAGCGCTTCGCCATGATCGTCGACGACGGCGTGGTGAAGTACCTGGGCATCGATGCCAAGGGTGTCGAGCAGAGCAGCGCCGAGACGGTGTTGGCCCAGTTGTAAGGGAACCACTGATCAATTCGGTTCCGCGCAGCTGAGGGGGCTCAGAGTGTCTCAACCACCCCATTGGCGATCATTTTCTGATCACTTCATGTGGTCCTGTTTTCCTGGCAGCCGGGTTATCCGGCTGCCAGGCCAGACTCAAGGCGTACTGGCCCCATCAACTTGGACTTCGCATCGTGTCGCCAGGACAAGGTTGGCCAATCCGAACAGGCTGAAAAGTTGCGCCTGGTTCTTGGCCAGCCCCTTGTAGCGCACCTTGCGGTAGCCAAAGAGGTTCTTGATGACATGAAACGGATGCTCGACCTTGGCACGGATGCTGGCCTTGGCCTTCTCGATCGCCAGCAGCAGCGTTTTCATGGGGCTGTCGTCCATCTTCTTGATGGCGCCGCGCTTGGCGGCCACGCAGCACTTGGAATCCAGGGCATCTTTCTCTTCGTCAAGATGCTTCCACATGCCGGTGTACCCTGCGTCGCCATATACCCGCTTGTCATCCTCCCGGACCAGAGCGCCGGCCATGGTGACATCGGCGACGTTGGCCGAGGTTGCGACGACACTGTGAGTCAGTCCGGTGACGGCATCGACGCCGATATGGGCCTTCATGCCGAAATACCACTGGTTGCCTTTCTTGGTCTGCTTCATCTCCGGATCGCGCTGCTTGGCCTTGTTCTTGGTAGAAGGGGCGGCTGCCACGATGGTGGCGTCGACAATCGTGCCCTCGCGCATGAACAGCCCTTTCTCGGCCAGGTGAGCATTGATCTCCTCGAAGATTCGCTGGGTCAGTGCATGCTTCTCCAGCAGATGACGGAAGCGCAGCAGCGTGGTCGCGTCCGGCACGCTCTCGATGGCCAAGTCGATACCCACGAAGTCACGCATCGCCTGGCTATCGTAGATGGCATCTTCAAGTGCCTCGTCGGCAAGCGCATACCACTGTTGCAGGAAGTAGATCCGCAGCATGCGCTCCAGGCCGATAGGCGGACGGCCGCGCTTGCCCGCTGCATTCGGGTAGTAAGCCGGCGACAGGGCGTCGATGAGCCGTTGCCAAGGCACCAGCGCCTCCATCTGGGCCAGGAACCGCTCGCGGCGGGTCACCTTCTTCTTGTTCTGCTGCTCTGCCTGGGCGAAAGAGATCTGCTTCATCGGATGGCTCGATCAGGTGGTGACAGGGTGGCCAGATTTTACCCCGCCAACGGCTGTCGGGCAGCTGTGGCGGGATTTATGCAGCGTTTCCTAAGCGTTCCCCCTGCTTGAGGAGAGTTCAATGAGCCTTTCCCCCTTCCACCTGGCGATTCCCGTCCATGATCTGCCCGCGGCACGCGCCTTCTACGGCGAGGTGTTCGGCCTCGAGGAGGGTCGCTCCAGCGACCACTGGGTCGACTTCGACTTCTTCGGTCACCAGCTGGTGATCCACGAGCACCCGAAGATGCCCTACCAGGACAACGCCCACACCAACGCCGTGGACGGACACGACGTGCCGGTGCCCCACTTCGGTGTGGTGCTCGGCTGGGACGACTGGGAGGCACTCGCCGAGCGGCTGCGCGGGCGCGGCACCGAGTTCGTGATTGAACCCTATGTGCGCTTCCAGGGTCAGGTAGGCGAGCAGGCCACCATGTTCCTGCTCGACCCCTGCGGCAACGCCCTGGAGTTCAAGGCGTTCAAGGACATGGGCCAGCTGTTCGCCAAGTGAGGCGGGCGACCCGCCAGCCTCACGAATCCGACGACCCGAGGAGAATCCCCGACATGAGCCAGACCCGCGCCTATGCGGCCTTCGCCGAAGACAAGCCCCTGGCACCCTTCTCCTTCGAGCGCCGCCAGCCGCGCCCGGATGATGTATCCATCGAGATCCTCTACTGCGGCGTGTGTCACAGCGACCTGCACTTCGCCTACAACGATTGGGGCATGACCCGCTACCCCATCGTGCCCGGCCACGAGATCGTCGGTCGCGTCACCGCCGTGGGCGACGCGGTGAGCCACTTCAAGGAGGGCGACCTGGTGGGGGTCGGCTGCATGGTCGACTCCTGCCGCGACTGTCAGCCCTGCCGCGAAGGCGTCGAGCAGTACTGCGAGAACGGCTTCACCATGACCTACGGCAGCGATGACCGCCACGACGGCAGCCTCACCCAGGGCGGCTACTCCGACCGCATCGTGGTCAGCGAGCACTTCGTGCTGCGTATGCCGGAGGGCATCGACCTCCCCTCCGCCGCCCCCATCCTGTGCGCCGGCATCACCACCTACTCGCCGCTCAAGCACTACTGCGTGAAGGCCGGCCACAAGGTCGGGGTGATCGGCATGGGCGGCCTCGGTCACATGGGGGTCAAGCTGGCCAAGGCGTTGGGTGCCGAGGTGACGGTGTTCACCCGCTCCGAGGCCAAGGTAAAGGAGGCCAAGCGCCACGGCGCCGACCATGTGGTCGTCTCCAGCGACGAGGCGCAGATGGCGGCCGTGGCCGAGACCTTCGACTTCATGCTCGACACCGTGCCGGTGCAGCATGACCTCAATCCCTACCTGGCCACGCTGCGCTACGACGGCACCCATATCCTGGTGGGCCTGATGGACCCCATCGAGCCAGCAGTGGAAGGCTTCAACCTGATCTTCAAGCGTCGCGTGCTGGCCGGTTCGCTGATCGGTGGCATCCCCGAGACCCAGGAGCTGCTCGACCTGTGCGCCGAGCAGGGCATCACCTGCGACGTGGAGATGATCAACATCAACGAGATCAACACTGCCTTCGAGCGCATGCAGAAGGGTGACGTCCGCTACCGCTTCGTCATCGACATGCAGTCGCTGAAGCAGGGCGACGCGGCCTGACCGCCGCCTACCCCACCATAGACGTGAAACCAGAGCGGCCGTGGCATTCCTGCCACGGCCGCACTGTTTAGGGCGAGTCGATGCTGCCTTAGAAGTTAGGCTTGCGCTTCTCGACGAAGGCGCTCATGCCCTCGGTCTGCTCGTCGCCCGCGAAGCAGAAGGCGAACAGGGCGTTCTCCAGCGCCAGGGCGCTGTCGAGGTCCTGGTCCATGCCGTCGTGGATCGCCTGCTTGGCGGCGCGCACCGACTGCGGGCCGTTGCCGCCCAGCTGCTTGGTGAGCTCCTCGACGTAGCTCTCGAGCTCGGCCTGGGGCATCACCCGGTTGACCAGGCCGATGCGCAGGGCCTCATTGGCATCGATCTTGCGCCCGGTGGTGCACAGGTCGATGGCCATGGCCGGGCCCACGCGGCGCGGCAGGCGCTGGGTGCCGCCGAAGCCGGGAATCACGCCGAGCAGCACTTCGGGCTGGCCGAAGATGGCGTTGTCGCTGGCCACCGCCCAGTCGCAGGCCAGCGCCAGCTCGCAGCCGCCGCCCAGGCAGAAACCGTTGACCAGCGCCACGGTGGGCACCGGCAGGGTCTCCAGGCGCTTGAAGGTGTCCAGCGCCTGGCGGGCGAAGTCGCGGGCCTGCTCGGCGGTCTTCTCGCGCATCTCGGCGATATCGGCGCCGGCCACGAAGGACTTCTCTCCGGCGCCGGTGATCACCACCGCGCGCAGGTCGGCACGACCCTCGAGCCCGGCCAGGACCCGCTCCAGCTCGGCCAGCACGGCCGTATTCAGGGCGTTTAGGGCCTTGGGACGGTTGATGGTCAGGCGCACGATGCCGGCGTTGTCGACCACCTCGATCAGGTTCTCGCTCATGGGGTCACTCCTCGGGTTGTTGTTGAATCGGTGTTGGGACGGTATTGGACGATACCGTCCAACCCTAGCGAACGCTTGGTTGGGCGGCAATGCTTCCTTGGTGGATCCAGTCCGGTATGAGGCTCCCCGGGGGCGCCTGGCGGCGCCTTCACCCGGCGGAGCCGGCCTCCCACAGGAGATACCGGCCCGCCAGGTGAGTGATCAGGAGTAGACGTGGAAGCCGCGGCCACTCTTCCGTCCGAGATAGCCGGCGTCGACCATGCGCTTGAGCAGCGGGCAGGGGCGGTACTTGGGATCGCCGAAGCCCTCCTGCAGCACCTCCATGATGGAGAGGCAGACGTCCAGCCCGATCAGGTCGGCGAGCGCCAGCGGGCCCAGCGGGTGGGCGGCGCCGAGCTTCATGGCCGCATCGATGTCCTCGGCGCTGGCCACGCCCTCCTGGAGCAGGAAGGCGGCCTCGTTGATCATCGGCACCAGCAGGCGGTTGACGGCGAAGCCGGGGGAGTCACCGATGGCCACGGCGGTCTTGCCCAGGGACTCGGTGAGCGCCTCGATACGCGCCACGGTGGCATCACTGGTCTGCTCGGCACGGATCACCTCGACCAGCTTGAGCACCGGCACCGGGTTGAAGAAGTGCATGCCCACCACCCGCTCCGGGCGCTCGCAGACGGCGGCGAGCCGGGTCAGCGACAGCGACGAGGTGTTGGAGGCCAGTATCGCTTCGTGGGTCAGGCGGCTCAGGTCACGGAACAGCTTCTCCTTGAGGGCCGGCTGCTCGGGCGCGGCCTCGATGATCACCTCGCAGTCGCGCAGGGCATCCAGGGCAGTGGAGGTATCCAGGCGCTGCATGGCGGCGTCCTTGTCGGCCTCACCCAGCTTCTCCTTGGCCACCAGCTTGCCCAGCCCCTTGTCGATGGCAGCACTGGCGCGCTGCAGCTGCTCGTCGGCGACGTCGTATAGCTTGACGGCGAAGCCGCTCTGAACCAGCACCTGGGCGATGCCCTGCCCCATGGTACCGGCGCCCACCACGCCGATCACTTGCTCACTCATTGCACTCTCCTGATGCTCTGCCTTGATCTGCCATGGACCGTCGCTCGAAGCTTTTTTCGGCGACAAACCTCCGGACGCTTCTCGCTTGAGTCAAAGACGATTAGATTTGTGATCTGCTGTTACTGCTTGCGCGCTTCGTCGCGCAGCACGAACTTCTGTATCTTGCCGGTGGAGGTCTTGGGCAGCTCGGTGAACACCACCGTCCTGGGCGCCTTGAAGTGCGCCAGGTGCGTCCGGCAATGGTCGATGATCTCCTGCTCGGTGACCTCGCCGTAGCCGACCTTCAGCTTGACGAAGGCACAGGGGGTCTCGCCCCACTTCTCGTCGGGCTTGGCCACCACCGCGGCCTCCTCCACCGCCGGGTGCGAGTAGATGCAATCCTCCACCTCGATGGTGGAGATGTTCTCGCCGCCGGAGATGATGATGTCCTTGGAGCGGTCCTTGATCTCGATGTAGCCGTCCGGGTGCCACACGGCCAGGTCGCCGGTATGGTACCAGCCACCTTCGAGCGCCTGTTCGGTGGCCGCCGCGTTCTTGAGATAGCCCTTCATCACGTTGTTGCCGCGCATCAGGATCTCGCCGATGGTCTGGCCATCCTTGGGCACCGGTTCCAGGGTGTTGGGATCGGCCACGCAGAGCGCCTCCAGCATGTGGTAGCGCACCCCCTGACGAGACTTGAGCTTGGCTCGCTCCTCCATGGGCAGCTCGTTCCAGGCCTCGCGCCAGGCGCAGGAGGTCACCGGACCATAGACCTCGGTGAGACCATAGACGTGGGTCACGTCGATGCCGAGCTTCTCGACGCCGGCGATCACCGAGGCGGGCGGTGCCGCACCCGCGGTGGTGACCTTCACCGGGTGATCGAAGTCGCGCTTGTCCTCGGCGGGCAGGTTGACCAGGCCGTTGAGCACGATGGGCGCGCCGCTGAAGTGGGTCACACCCTCGTCGGCGATCAGGTCCATCACCTTCTTCGGCTCCACCTTGCGCAGGCAGACATTGGTGCCGGCGGCGGCGGCGATGGTCCAGGGGAAGCACCAGCCGTTGCAGTGGAACATCGGCAGGGTCCAGAGATAGACCGGGTGGTGGGGCATCGCCCACACCAGAATGTTGCTGGTGGCGTTCAGATAGGCACCGCGGTGGTGGTAGACCACCCCCTTGGGCTTGCCGGTGGTGCCGGAGGTGTAGTTCAGCGAGATCGCCTGCCACTCGTCCTCGGGCAGCCGGTAGGGATAGTCCGGGGCACCCTCGGCGAGCAGCGCCTCGTATTCCAGCTCGCCGATGGCACGCCCCTCGGGCATGAATTCGGGGTCCGCCACATCGATGATCAGCGGCTTGTCGTCAAGCTTCGCCACCGCCTCCTCGATGACATCACTGAACTCGGGGTCAACCAGGATTGCCTTCGCCTCGCCGTGCTCAAGCATGTAGGCGATCGCTTCGGCATCCAGGCGGATATTAAGGGTGTTGAGCACGCAGCCGGCCAGCGGTACGCCGAAGTGGGCCTCGAACATCGCCGGTACGTTGGGCAGCATGGCGGCCACCGTCTCGCCCGGCTGGATGCCGCGCTTCGAAAGCGCCGAGGCGAGCCGGCGGCAGCGCTCCCAGGTGGTACCCCAGTCACGGCGGATCTCGCCGTGGACCACCGCCGGGTAGTCCGGATAGACCGAGGCGGTACGCTCGATGAAGGTCAGCGGCGAGAGCGCCACGTGGTTGGCCGGCGTCTGCGGCAGGCCCTGTTCGAAGATGCTCTGGCTCATGGGAGGCTCCGTGATCTGGCGCTTGGCCATGGAAGAATTCGTGGACCGAAAGGAGGCCGCCGGCGCAGGGCCGGCGGCGAATCGAAGCGGGAATCAGTGGGGGGTGGCGTCGAAGGCGGCCAGGCTCGCCATGCCGGCCTCGATCACCGCACGCTGGGCGCGGCCCACCGGCAGCCACTGACGGATAGCATAGTCGGCACTCTGGCGCTTGGCCGAGTAGAACGGCTCCTGACTGCCGCTGGCCTGGGCGGCACTGGCCTTGAGGGCCGCCCGTCCCATCTGCCAGGCGCACAGCACGTGACCGGCGAGATTCAGGAAGGGAGTCGCGTAGGCCTGGACGGCATCGGCGCCACTCTCGGGGTCGGCACCCGCCTCCAGCACCGCCGCCATGGCGGCACGCAGGTCGGCGGCCCCCCCGGCCAGGCTCCTGCCGAGCTCGACGTGTTCGGCACTCGCCTCGAGCTCCGCGGCGGTGGCTTCCACCTTATCGATCAGGTCCTCGAGAGCCGCACCGCCGTCGCGCTGCAGTTTCCGCCCCGCCAGGTCCAGCGCCTGAATGCCGTTGGTGCCCTCGTAGATCGGCGCGATTCGCGCATCGCGCAGCAGCTGGGCGGCGCCGGTCTCCTCGATGAAACCCATGCCGCCGTGGACCTGCACGCCCAGCGAGGCGATCTCCACCGCCTGGTCGGTGGAGAAGGCCTTGACCACCGGGATCAGCACGTCGACCCGCGCCTGGGCCGCCTTGCGCTCGTCTTCATCGGCGGCGTGGCGAGCCACGTCGAGCTGGGCGGCGCAGTAGAGGGCGAGTGCCCGCAGGGCATCGGTGCGAGCCCGCATGGAGAGCAGCATGCGGCGCACATCCAGGTGGTCGCTGATGGTGCAGTCGCTGCGACCGGAGCGCGGGCTGCGTCCCTGGGTACGGTCCAGGGCGTAGGCGAAGGCGTGTTGGCAGGCGCGCTCGGCCACGCCGATGCCCTGGATGCCCACCTTGTGGCGCGCCTCGTTCATCATGGTGAACATGTGGTTGAGGCCGCGCCCCTCCTCGCCCACCAGATAGCCGATGGCGCCGTCGTTCTCGCCGAAGGCGAGGGTACAGGTGGGCGAGCCGTGGATGCCCAGCTTGTGCTCGATGGAGGCGCAGGTGACGTCATTGCGGCTGCCCAGCGAGCCGTCCTCGTTGACCAGGAACTTGGGCACCAGGAACAGCGAGATGCCCTTGTTGCCCTCGGGGGCATCGGGCTTGCGCGCCAGCACCAGGTGGATGATGTTCTCGGCGGCGTCGTGCTCGCCCCAGGTGATGAAGATCTTCTGGCCGAAGAGCCGGTAGCTGCCATCCTCCTGGGGCACGGCGCGGGTGCGCACCTTGGAGAGGTCCGAGCCGGCCTGGGGCTCGGTGAGATTCATGGTGCCGGTCCAGGTGCCCTCGACCAGCTTCGGCAGGTAGGTCGCCTGCTGCGCGTCGCTGCCGTGGTGGGCCAGGGCCTCGATGGCACCGGCGGTGAGCATCGGGCACAGCCCCAGCGCCATGTTGGCGCCGTGGAGCATCTCCTGGACCGAGCTTGCCACCACCTCGGGCAGCCCCTGGCCACCCAGCGCCTCGGAGACGCCGATACCGTTCCAGCCCCCCTCGGCGTAGGCCTGATAGGCCTCGATAAAGCCGTCGGGTACGCTGACGCCACCATCGTCGCGCCGGGCGCACCCCTGGCGGTCGCCGCTGGCATTGAGCGGCGCCCACACCTCACCGGCAAGCCTCGCCGCCTCCTCCAGCACGGCCTCCACCAGATCGGGGCTGGCCTCCTCGAAGCCAGGCAGCGCGAGCGAGCCGTGCTCGAGGAGCTCCTCCAGCACGAAGCGGAGGTCACGGACGGGGGCAGCAAAGGGGATCATCGAGGCACCTCTCGGGAAAATGATAACAGCGATAGTAGATTCACTACTTTTCGTCGACCATTATCCCAAGGTCTTAACCGCTGCTGCGCCCCTCCCGCGTCAGGTGCGCCCCGCCGCGGGCTCGATGCCGGGCAGCTCCGCCTGGGCGGGCTCGTCACCTTCCACGCTTGGGGTGTCGTCGAAATAGGCGACACGCGACTCATCGGCAGGCGGCGGGCCGACCAGCGGCTCGGCCACCTCCACCTCGGGCACCACGTCGGAGAGGTCCTCCATGTGCTCGTGCTCGATGGCCCCCTGCACCAGCTCCTCGGTTACCGCCAGCTCGGCACCGGCGGCCGACATCGGCGTGCTGGGCGAGAACGGCGCCACGGGAACCGGCGCCGGACGCACGCTGCGCCGCCAGCCGAAGAAGAACACCAGGAAGACGCCCATGCCACCGAAGCTCCAGAACAGGCCGGCATCGCCCAGCACCGCCATCACCGGCGAGATCAGCGGCGGGCTGAGTGCCGAACCGATGGCGTTGATCAGCAGCAGGCCCTGGCTCATGCGCACCAGGGCGCCCGCCGGTGCGCGGTCGGCGGCGTGGCCCACCGCCACCGGGTAGAGCGAGAAGACCCCGCCCCCCAGCAGGAACAGCAGCCCGGCCAGCGTCCAGGTCGTCATCGGCAGCCACAGCACGGCCGCGGAGATCAGGGTGCAGAAGGCCCCGATCAGGATCAGCACCAGCTGGCGGTCATGACGATCGGACCAGCGGCCCACCGGGTACTGCAGCAGCAGCGCCCCGAGCACCACCACCGCCATCATCTGGCCGATGCGATCCACCGGCAGGCCGGTGCGCTGCAGGTAGAGCGGCAACAGGGAGTAGACCGCTGCCACGGCGAGCCCCGAACCGAAGCTGCCCATCACCCCGGTGGGGGTCAGGGTGATCAGGCGCAGCGGCGAGAGCGGTTCGGCCTTCTCGATCAACGGCGAGACCCGCGGGATCATCGCCATGGGCAACACCGAGAGCGAGGCCAGCATGCCGATCACCATGAACGACGCCGCCCCGCCCATGGCCTCGGTGACACCCAGCAGCAGCTGGCCCAGCACCCCGGCGGCGTAGAGCGCGATCATGTAGAGCGCCAGCAGACGGCCGCGGACCCCGGCATCGCCGGAGGCCAGCAGCCAGCTCTCGATCACCAGATAGACTCCCACCGTGGCCCAGCCCCCGACCAGGCGCAGGGCGAACCAGGCCCAGGGGTGCTCCACCAGGCCCTGCAGCAGCACGGTGACCGCCACCAGCGAGGCGAAGCTGCCGTAGGCGCGGATATGACCGATGCGCAGCAGCAGCCGGTCGTTGAGCATGGCACCCAGCGCCAGGCCGATGAAGTAGGCCGAGGAGACCCAGCCGATCACCACCGCCGACTCGCCGGCGGCGTCCAGGCGCAGGGTGATCAGCGTGGCCAGGAAGCCGTTGCCGATACCGAGGATGAAGAGCCCCAGCAGGGGAGCGAGGGCCATGGCCAGCAGTTGCCGCGACATTGCATGCCTCACACGGGAAGGAGGTAGAAGAGAAGGGTGGCAGATGCGCCGAAAAAGCGCCTGGCAGGCGGCATCGAGACGCCCTCGCCCGCCATGCTGAGCGCGCGAATCATACGCCCGATCATCCGCCAGTCAATCGCTTTTCCGGAGCAGGGGAAGATGCCAGCATTTTCTTCCGGCAACGGAGGGCATTTCGGCAATATCCTCCGCCATCAGCTCGGCCTCTTGTGCAGCAGCACCACGTCGGCGGCGGGAAACTCGATGCTCATCCCGAGTTCATCGGCCAACCAGCGGAAGGTCGCCTCGCCGAAGAAGCTCACATGGGTGGGATCGAGAATATAGTGCCAGCGGGTGAAGGTGGCGTGGTCGGTGACCCGCTTGGTCATCAACCCGAGCCAGCCACCGGGCCGCAGCAGGCTCGCCAGCCTCGCCAGCTCCTTGCCGGGCGCGAAGAGATGCTCGACCACCTCGGTGGCGGTGATGAAATCGTAGGACTGTTCGAGTACCGAGGCGTCGGGGGCATAGAAGGGATCATAGATCGCCATGCGGTGACCGGCCTCCTCGAACATCACCGACAGCGTCGGCCCTGGCCCGGCGCCGAAGTCGAGCCCACGGGCACCGGGCTCGAGCCTGGCCTGCAGCGGTTCGAAGAGCCGCGACAGGAAGCGCCGGTAGCCGGGGTCGTGCGGTGAGTTCTCGTGCTGGTCGTAGACCGCCCGCTCCGCTTGGAGGCCGAGCCGGAAGGCCGGCGGCACGAAGACCAGCGTGCAGCGTCGGCAGCGGTGGTACTCGCGCCGCGCATCGCGGTGGTAGAACGCCGTATCGGCGGATGCGCATAGCGGGCAGGTCGGCATCATCGTATCCTCTGTGGCAGAGCCATTTACGCCTGAACAATCCTGCAAGGAGAGACGAATGCTGTCAGGTCTGGACCATCTGGTCATCACCGTGACCGACATTTCCCGCGCCGTGGACTTCTACTCCCGGGTGCTGGGGCTGGAGGTACGCTACCGCGATCGCGAACGCGTCGACCTGATCCTCGGCGACCTGGCCCTGCGCCTGCACTGGACCGCCACCGATATCGAGCCCCGGGCCGCCACGCCGACTCCCGGCAGCCTGGACCTCTGCCTGCGTAGCCTGCTGCCGCTGGATGAGGTGGCCCGCCACCTCGAGGCACTGGACGTGGAGATCGAGTTGGGGCCGGTACAGCGCCAGGGCGCCACCGGGGCCATCGAGTCCCTCTATCTGCGCGACCCGGACGGCAACCTGCTCGAGATCAGCCGACCGCTGCGCAGCGCACCCGACGCCGACTGAGACCACCGACACTGGCATTGCCGCCCTCGCCGGGTATCATGGGCGGCCAGCTTTCCATACCGAACCAGGACGTTAGCCCACGCCATGAGCGACAACCTGCAGAACGACAATGTGGTCATCGAAAGTCCCGAGCCGGTCGACACGACGCTCCCCATGGTCATCTACGCCCTCTACCTGGCGAGCATCGTCACCGGGGGGCTCACCGCCCTGGTTGGCGTGGTGATCGCCTATGTCTACCGCGGCAAGGGGCCGGAGTGGCTCGACCAGCACTATCGCTACCAGGTACGCACCTTCTGGATCGGCCTGCTCTACTTCTGCCTGTCCGGCGTGCTGATGTTCGTGCTGATCGGCTTCGTGCTGTGGCTGGTGGCCGTGGTGTGGCTGGTGATCCGCTGCGTCAAGGGCTTCAAGGGGCTGCAGGAGAAGCGTTCTCCCGAGAACGTGGACACCTGGCTGGTGTAACGGCATGGCCAAGGCTTCTTCCCGCACGAGCGCCCTGCAGGCCCGCGCCATCGAGACCCTGTGGCGATCGCTGGCCGGTCGCCGGCTCGCCACCCTGTGGCGCCTGGCGCGCCTGATCGGTCCGCTGGTGCGGTGTTTCAGCCGCCGCGAGCGCGAGGTTACCGAGGCCAACCTGGCCCAGGTCTACCCGGAGCAGAGCGCTGCCGATCGTCGCCGCCTCACCGGCGAGAGCCTGACCCACTCCGCCGCCACCATGCTCGAGATCGGCTTCGCCTGGATGGGCGAGCCCGACCGGGTCGAGGCCTCGATCGTCGCCGTGCACGGCCGCGAACTGCTTGACGAGGCACGCGCCGATGGGCGTGGGGTCATCGTTCTCGCCCCCCACTTCGGCAACTGGGAGGTGCTCAACTTCTGGCTCTCCAGCCACTTCCCCTTCACCGCCATGTACGAGCCGCCCAAGATCGCCGAGCTCGATACCGTGACCCGCGCCGGGCGCGAGCGCATGGGCGCGAGCCTGGTGCCCACCAACCCGCGTGGCGTGGCCGCCCTGCTCAAGGCGCTCAAGCGCAGCGAGGCGATCGGCATCCTGCCCGACCAGGAGCCGAACTGGGGCAGCGGCGTGTTCGCGCCCTTCTTCGGTCGCCTCGCCTACACCGCCACCCTGCTGCCCAAGCTCGTCGCCCGCACCGAGGCCCGCGTGGTCACCGGGGTGGCCAGGCGCCTCCCCGGCCGGGGCTTCGAGATCCACTTCCTGCCCGCCGACCAGCGCGTCTATCAGGCAGATGAGGTCGAGTCGGCCACCGGGGTCAACGCCTGCGTGGAGGCCGCCATCGCCCTGGATCCCGCCCAGTACCAGTGGGAGTACAAGCGCTACCGCAAGGTGATCCAGGAGCAGGAGGGGCATCACGAGCATCGGCGCTTTCGGATCTACTGACCCCTTCCACTACGGAGACGACCATGGGTTATCGCTTCAGCGACCTTACCGCCGCCTGCCACGCCGACTGGCGCGCCTATATCGAGCACGACTTCGTGCGCGACCTGGGTAACGCCACACTCGCCTCAGACGCCTTTCGCCACTACCTGCAGCAGGACTACCTGTTCCTGATCCACTTCGGGCGCGCCTATGCCCTGGCGGCCTACAAGAGCCGTGATATCACCGAGCTGCGCCATAGCCTGGAGGGCCTCAAGACCATCATCGATGTCGAGCTTGGCCTGCATATCGACTACTGCCGGGACTGGGGCATTTCGGAGGCCGACCTTGCCGAGCTGCCGGAAGCGCGCGCCACCATGGCCTACACCCGCTACGTGCTGGATACCGGCAACCGCGGCGACCTGCTCGACCTGCATGTGGCCCTGGCCCCCTGCCTGGTGGGCTACGGCGTAATTGCCGACTGGCTCAATTCACGCCCCGCCACCCTGCGCGGCGACGCCAACCCCTATGACGCCTGGATCGCCATGTACGAGAGCGAGGAGTTCCAGGCCGCCCGACGCACCGAGGAGGCCTGGCTCGACGCCCGGCTGGCCGAGGTCACCCCGCGTCGCTTCGACGAGCTCGTCCAGGTGTTCCGCGACGCCACGCGCCTGGAGATCGACTTCTGGCAGATGGGGCTTGATCGCGCCCTGTGACGGCGCAGCGAACACCGGGAGACGCCATCCGGAGGCCCTGACCATGCAAGACCAGCCCCCCTTCACCCCGTCCGTTGCGGTCCCGCTGGGCGCGGCGGCCTTCCGCCGCCGCGCCCACGGCCACCTGGCCTTCCTCTATGGCCCGCGGGCCGACGAGGTGCTGCGTCGGCTGCTGACCCTGCTGGCGCACCAGGCCCCGCCGTCGCCCTCCCATGGTGACGCCGATGCGCCACTCTGGAGCGAGCGCGACCAGTGGCTGATCAGCTATGGCGACAGCCTGCTCGATGGCGAACGCGCGCCCCTCGAGGTGCTGGACGGCTTCCTGGAAGCCCGCCTGGCGGATACCTTCAGCGGCGTGCACCTGCTGCCATTCTTTCCCTGGAGCAGCGACGACGGCTTCTCGGTAATCCACTACCGCGAGGTCTCCCCCGACCTGGGCGACTGGTCCCACGTGCGCACCCTCGCCGGGCGTCACGACCTGGCGGTGGACCTGGTGCTCAACCACGTCTCCCGAGAGTCGCTGTGGTTCGTCGACTACCTCTCCGGCAGCCAGCCGGGGCGCGACTACTTCATCGAGATGGACCCGGCCACCAACCTCTCGGCGGTGGTGCGCCCGCGCAGCTCGCCGCTGCTGGTGCCGGTGCCCACCCGCCGCGGTACCCGCCACCTCTGGGCGACCTTCTCCGAGGACCAGATCGACCTGAACTTCGCCAACCCCGACGTACTGCTGGAGTTCATCGGCATCCTGCTCTTCTACCTGGGCCAGGGCGCCCGGGTGATTCGCCTCGATGCCATCGCCTACCTGTGGAAGGCGGTCGGCACTCCCTGCATCCACCTGCCCCAGACCCACGAGGTGGTGCGGCTGCTGCGCGCGGTGGTGGACCATGTGGCGCCGGGCACCCTGCTGCTCACCGAGACCAACGTGCCCCATCGCGAGAACCTCAGCTACTTTGGTTTGGAACGTCTTGCAGACGGGGGCCTGGAACATCTTTCCGACGAACACTCCCCCGAAGCGCATCTGGTCTACCAGTTCCCGCTACCGCCGCTGCTGCTACACACCCTGACCAGCGGCGAGGCGGGCACCCTGGCGGCCTGGCTAAAGAGCCTGCCAACCCTGCCGCCCGGCTGCGGCTTTCTCAACTTCACCGCCAGCCACGACGGCATCGGCGTGCGCCCGCTGGAGGGCTGGCTGCCCCCGCACGAGATCGAGACGCTGCTGGAGCTGATGCACCGTTTCGGCGGCTTCGTCAGCATGCGCACCCGGGACGACGGTAGCGACAGCCCCTACGAGATCAATATCACCTGGTTCGACGCCATGAAGGGCACCCGTCGCGGACCGGATCCCTGGCAGGTGCAGCGCTTCCTGTGCGGCCAGCAGCTGATGCTCGGCCTGCAGGGCATCCCGGCGCTCTACCTCCACGTGTTGACCGGCACCCTGAACGACCTGGAGGGGGTGGAGCGCAGCGGGCGCCTGCGCTCCATCAACCGGCGCCGCTGGCAGCGCGACGAGCTGGAGCTGCTGCTGGACAGTCCCGACACGCCGACGAGGATGGTCTTCGAGGCGCTGACCCGCCGCCTGGCGGTGCGCCGCCGCGAGCCCTGCTTCCACCCGGACGCCCCCCAGCGAGTGCTGGAGACGCCGCCCGAGCTATTGGCGCTGGAGCGCGGCCCGCTGCCCGAAGGGCGTCGCCTGCTGGCGATCCACAACGTCACCGACGCCCCCCAGCCGCTGGCGCTGCCCGCCCTGGCCGAGGGTGACTGGTTCGACCTGCTGGAGGAGGCCCCCTGGGTGCCGGTGGCGAGCCTGGCGCCCTATCACTGCCTGTGGCTGGTGCAGCAGCCCTGAGCGATGGCAGCATCGCTCGAGGGGGCGGTGGCTACACCTCCCCGCGGTTATCGGCCTCCACGGCGTCGTGGAGCCGCTCCGGCAGGTCGGGGATCGCAGAGCGCACCCGGTTCCAGCTGGGGATGAAGGGGCGCTCGCCGGGATTGTCGAGGAAGGCGCTGCCGGCCTCGAGAAGGTTGGCGGCGAACAGCTCCACCGCCCGCTCCTCGGCATGGCGATCCAGAGTGAGGCCGTTCATCACCGCGTCGTGGTCGTATGCCTCGATCAGGTCCAGGGCCAGGCGGTAGTAGGTGGCCTTGAGGGTGCGGAAGCCCTCGGCGCTGAAGGTCACCCCCTGGGTCGCCAGCTTGCGGTAGAGCGCCTTGGCGATATCCAGGCTCATCCGGTTGAGGCCGGCCGAAGCGTCCTCCTCCGAGACCGGCTGGTGCTTGTGGTCGTAGGCATCGGCCAGGTCCACCTGGCACAGCCGCTTGGTGGAGTAGTTACGATGTACCTCGGAGAGCACGCCGACCTCCAGCCCCCAGTCGGCGGGGATGCGGATGCCGTCGAGTACCTCGGCGCGCATGGAGAACTCACCGGAGAGCGCATACCGGTAGCTGTCCAGGTACTCCAGGTAGGGCAGCGGCCCGTGCATCGCCTTGAGCGCGCGCAGTAGCGGCGTGACCATCAGCCGCGCCACCCGCCCGTTGAGCCGCCCCTCGGCGATGCGCGGGTAGTAGCCCTTGCAGAACTCGTAGTTAAAGTGGGGATGGGCCACCGGATAGAACAGCCGCGCGAGCATGCCGCGCTCGTAGGTGAGGATGTCGCAGTCGTGCAGCGCCACCACGGCGCCACGCCCGGAGGCCTGGACGAAGCCGGCGCAGAACCAGACGTTGCGCCCCTTGCCCGGCTGGCGCGGCGAGAGCCCCTGGGCGTCCAGCTCCTCGTCGAGGGCGCTCAACCGCGAGCCATCGTTCCACAGGATGCGATGGTGCTGGGGCAGGCAGGCGAAGAACTCGCGGGCCCGCAGGAACTGCTCCCGGTCGGCCCGGTCCAGCCCGATCACCACCTCGGCGAGATAGGGCACCCGGCGGAGCTCCTCGACGATCGCCTCGAGGGCGGGCCCCTCCAGCTCCGAGTAGAGCGAGGGCAGGATCAGGCTCATGGGGCGGCGGCGCGAGAAGCGCACCAGGTCCGCCTCCAGAGATTCCACCGGGCGCCGGGTCAGGTTGTGGAAGTCGGTGATGATGCCGTTCTGATGGAAGTCGCTCATGCGCTTGCCTCCTCGCTGGCTGCCTCACGGGCCGAGACCCCCGCCGGACTTAGCCGGCGGTCGGCTCGCCCCCACCAGTAGGCCACCCCCTCGGCCCAGCCGCTGGGGCCGGTCGCCTCGCTGCGATAGAGCGCCGGCTGCGCCGGCTCCACCGGCAGGCCATGGCAGCCGCGGATCACCACCGCCTGGTCCACCGCTTCGAGCATGGCGATATCATTGGGTCCGTCGCCCAACGCCAGGGTCAGCGGACGGCGGCCGCGCAGCGCCTGGTAGCGCTCCACCAGCCAGGCCACGGCGCTGCCCTTGTGGGCCTCGCCGGTGGCATGCCAGAAGCGCCCGCCGCGCACCAGCCGCAGTCCGTCGCCGGCCAGCCCCGCGCGCAGCGCCTCGAGTCCGGCCTCGTCATCCTGCCAGACCAGCGGCTCGCTGCCCTCGCGCATGCGGGCCAGGCGCGCCTCGGCCTCGGGCAGGCCGGTGAAGTCCACCAACTCGTCGAGCGACATCTCGCTCATGGTGGTGAAGGTCACGCCCAGCCGCTCACGCCACACCGCCAGGCGCTTGCGCACGAAGCCGATATCCACCCCCAGGGTGCGAATAGCCAGGCCATCGGGGCCGGGGCGGTCGATGCGCGCGTGGCACCAGGCCGGTGGCAGGCCGACCACCGCGCCGTTCTCGGCGACGAAGGGGGTATCCCCAAGGCCTATGGCCTGGCGCAGCGGCACGATCTCACTGCGGGTCTTGCTGGTCACCGGGATCACCGGCACCCCTAGCCGCCTTAACTGGGCCAGCCAGGGCCGGGCGGGGCCCCAGTCATAGCTGTGATGGTCGAGCAGCGAGCCGTCCAGGTCGCTGAACAGCAATCGCGGCGTCAGGGCCGCATCGCGGCCGGTGTGCGTCGTGGGGCGAGGATCGGTCATGACAGCTCCCGGGCGGTCGACTGGGGCACATGCCCCTCACTGCTGATGCACAGGACATGCCAGCTCGCACAGGGCTTGCCAGCTTGCCGTTCCGGACGTATCGGCACCACATGCCGCGCAAACTCGCGCTGCGACGGCCCGCGGATGCACCATGACCACGCACCGCCTGCACCAACACAAGGCGCCCCGAGGCGAGAGCCTCGGGGCGCCGGGTCACCGTGATCCCTGATGGATCAGAAGCGGTAGCGCACACCCACGCTTGCCGCATCGAAGGTGTACTGGTCCTCGTCGAGGTAGCGCATGTAGTCGGCACCCAGTGCCACATTGGGCGCCACATCGAACTCGGCACCGGCACCGTAGGAGAAGCCGGACTCGCTGTCGACATCGAAGTCCACGTCGGTCATGCCGGCCAGGCCGTAGAGGCGGAACTCCTGGGAAACCGGCAGGATCCCCTTGGCATAGAGGCCCACCAGGGAGTCGAGCTCCACGCTCCCATCGGAGCCGCCACCGCCCAGGTGGCCCTCCACGGCGAAGTAGTCGTTGAACTTCAGGCCGCCGTTGACGCGCAGGCCGGTGCCATCACGGCTGTCGGCACGACCATCGGGATCGACCTCCCAGAACATGGCGTCACCACCCACATAGCCCTGAGGATAGGGAGGCTGCTGGGCCTGGGCAGCGGTGGCGCCGGCGGCGAACAGGGCGGAAGTCAGAGCGGCAATGGTCAGGGTCTTCATGACGTACTCCTCATTAATGAACACCGTTTCCTAACGCCGATAAGTGTGGTCCCTCTACGACAATGTATCAAGGGACAAATGTGTAAAGTTGCGCTACGCCGCGTCGGCGACTGGCGACATGCCGCCCACCTGCCCTCCCGGCTATACTGAGCCTTCACGCTGGACAGGACCCGAGGATGCGCCACTGGTTGATCGCCAATACCCGGGCCGGCAACGGCTCCCGCGGCGAGGGCTTCTGGAAGCCACGCCTCGAGCGCGCCGGCATCACCTCGCTGCAGGTGCGTGATCTCGCCGAGGATGATTGGGAGACGACGCTTGCGGCCGACGATATCGTGCTGGTCGCGGGCGGCGACGGCTCGGTCAACCGGGCTGCTCGCGCGTGTCATGCCTGCGGGGCCATCCTGGGCGTGCTGCCGTCGGGCACCGCCAACGACTTCGCCAGGAACCTCGGCCTGCCGGAGGATCCCGATGCCCTCTGCGAGCTGGTCGCGCGGGCCCCGATCGCACGGGTCGATGTCGGCTGGCTCGATGACCAGCTGTTCCTCAACGTGGTCCACGTAGGCCTCGGCACCCTGCCAGCCACTCAGGCCTCACCGCGCCTCAAGCGCTGGCTGGGGCGCTTCAGCTATGCCGCCGTGCTGCCTCAGCTGCGTCGCCTGGGGCTGATGCGGGGCTTCCAGGCGCGCCTCGAGATCGACCACGAGATCCTCGAGGAGCGCTGGCTGTCGCTGGCCATCGCCTCCGGGGCCTTCTTCGGTGGCGGTTCAAAGGTGCCGGGCGCCTGTGCCCGGGATGGCCACCTGACCCTGGTCGTTGTGCGCCCCCGACCCTGGTGGCGGCTGCTGTGGACCTTTATGGTCACTCGCCTGCTCGGCCATACGCCGCAGGATGACGACAGCGTGCTGGTGCGCCGGCCGTCGACATGCCGCATCGCCATGCATCACGGGCACCGGGTGACCGCCGACGGCGAGTCGTTGGGCCACTTCCGGGAGCTGACGCTACGCGTCGAGCCTGCGGCGCTACGAGTGATTGTCGGGCCCTGCTGAGCCGCCCTCACTCCTGCTTCGACAGCCCGAGGATCACGATGCCCGCCAGTACCATACCGCCCCCCAGCAGCTGAATGGGCGACAGCGTCTGGCCGAGGATCAGATAACCCAGGACCAGCGCCGCCACCGGCTCCATGTTCATCGCCGGGGCGTTGCGCGCCATGTCCAGGCGCGGCACGCTGATGAACAGGATGGAGAAGGCCACGCCATAGAAGAGTCCCAGCGCGGCCAGCCCCCAGGCACCGGCGAGGCTCTGAGGAAGATCCATGCCACCCGGAACCAGGCCGGCGGCGCCAGCCGCCAGCATGCTGACCAGCACCGTGAGCATGGTCAGCAGGCTGCGTAGGGTGCTGCCCACCTCGGCCAGGCGATGTTCGGTGATCCACAGCGCCCAGGCGAAGACGAAGGCGGCCGCCAGCCCCAGCCCCACGCCGAGGAACCAGTCGGGGCCCATGGCATCGGGGTCGGCGAGCCAGGTCGGCACGTCCAGCACCACCACTAGCCCGGCGAGAATCACCCCCATGATCAATGCCGCTCGCGCTGTCGGGCGCGGCCCACCCATCGCCCAGCTGATCAACGCCAGCTGGATCGGCAGCGTATTCATCAGCAGCAGCGCCACCACCACCGGGATGCGTGCCACCGCCGAATAGAGTGAGAGGCTCTGGACTACCACCAGCAGCCCCACCAGCAGCTGCCAACCGGCCGTGCCGGCCGGCAGACGCAGCGACTTGCGCTGAAGCAGCACCAGGGTACCGAGCACCACCACCGCCACGCTGGAGCGTACCAGGATCGCCAGCAGCAGCCCGGTGCCCTCATCGAAGGCGACCCGGGCGGCGACATGATTGGTGGCAAACAGCGTGGCCACGCTGCACAGCAGCGTGATGGCCAGCGGGCGAGGGAGAGCGGTAGCTTGCGACATGGGGCTTCCTTGCATGAACGGTCTGGCGGCAGGGCCTTCGCCCCGGAACATGACGGGCATCAAGCAACGGCCACTGCCGGTGGCGGGTCACCATGTTAGCCTAACGTCTCACCCTGTCCACGAGACTACCCGATGCGCGATCCGGTCCTGGTGATCAACTGCGGCTCCTCCTCCATCAAGTATGCCCTGGTACCCGAGGACCCGGCCCTGCCGCGTCAGTCGGGCCTGGCCGAGCGCCTGGGCGTCAACGATGCGCGCCTTAAGGGGGTCGATGCCGACGGACGCGAGTTCTCACAGCCCCTGCATGGCGCCGACCACGCCGAGGCCATGGCCGTGATCCTCGAACGCCTGGGCGGCCCGCCCCCTGCCGCGGTGGGCCACCGTATCGTGCACGGCGGCGAGCGCTTCACCGGCGCCACCCGTATCGACCCCGCCGTGCTGCGCGCCATCGAGACCACCGGCGCCCTGGCACCGCTGCACAACCCCGCCAACCTGGTGGGGGTGCGCGCCACCCTGGCGCTGTTCCCGGCATTGCCCCAGGTCGCGGTGTTCGATACCGCCTTCCACCAGAGCCTGCCGCCGCGCGCCTACCGCTACGCCCTGCCCCAGCACCTCTATGCCCAGCACGGCATCCGTCGCTACGGCTTCCACGGCAGCAGCCACGCCTACGTCAGCGGGCGCGTCGATCATCTCTCCACCCGCGCCCATGGCGGCTGGCTGGTTGCCCATCTGGGCAATGGCTGCTCGACCTGCGCCGTGTGGCAGGGCCAGAGCGTGGATACCAGCATGGGCCTGACTCCCCTGGAGGGCCTGGTGATGGGTACCCGCAGCGGCGACGTCGACCCCGGCCTGCACGCCCACCTCGGCCGGCAGCTCGGCTGGTCGCTGGAGCGTATCGACACCCTGCTCAACAAGGAGAGCGGCCTGCTGGGCCTCTCCGGGATCTCCAACGACATGCGCCGTCTGGAACAGGCCGCCGCCGAGCACCATCCCGGCGCCGAACTCGCCATCGAGGTGTTCTGCTATCGCATCGCCAAGTCCCTGGCCGCCCTCTCCTGCGCCCTGCCGCGACTCGACGGTATCGTCTTTACCGGCGGCATCGGCGAGAATGCCAGCGCGGTGCGTGCCCGGGTGATTGAGGCCCTGCCCCACTTCGGGCTGCGCCTCTCGGCCACGGCCAACGCCGAGACCGTGGGCGGCCAGGAAGGGCGCATCGATGCCGGCGCCGCCGGGCCCGAACTCTGGGTGATCCCTACCGACGAAGAGGGCCAGATCGCCTTCGAGACCCGCCAACTCCTCAGCGAGACTCCCGCATGACGCGTCCCGATCCCCGTACCCTGCTGCTGGTGCCCACCGGCACCGGTGTCGGCCTCACCTCCGCCTGCCTGGGGCTGATTCGCGCCCTGGATACCCTGGGCCTCAAGGCCAGCTTCCTGCGCCCCTTCCGCCAGGACGAGTTCAACGGGCCCGGGCCGGACCGCTCCACGGCGCTGGCCCGCAGCACCCTGGGCCTCACCGCCCCCGAGCCGCTGCCCCAGGCGCGCGTGGAGCGGCTACTGCGCGACGACCGCATCGCCGACCTGATGGAGGAGGCGGTCGCCCGACACACCCGCGTCGCCAGCGGCGAGGGGGAGGCCCGACCCGACCTGGTGGTGGTCGAGGGCCTGGTGGCGAGCCCCCAGAGCAGCTACGCCGGCCAGCTCAACGCCGAGCTGGCCCGGGCCCTGGACGCCCGGGTGATCCTGGTGGCCGACGGTGACCTGAGCGACCCTCGCCATTTGGCGGAACAGCTCGACATCCATGCCCAGCCCTTCGACGGCGCACGCTCCTCGCGCACCCTGGGCTGCATCCTGATGCGCGTGCGGCCGTTGCCCGAGGCCGCCACCACGACCCCGCTCGCCGCTCCCGAACTGGCCGCCAACACCAACGGCGAACTGGCCGATACCCTGCGCCAGTACCTGCCCGCCCTGGATGGCCAGCAGTTCCGGCTGATCGGCGCCGTACCCTGGCACGACGCCCTCTCCGCGCCGCGGGTCATCGATGTGGCCCGCGCGCTGGGCGCCCAGTTCCTGCACGAGGGCGAGGCCGCCACGCGCCGGGTGATGGGCACCAGCCTGTGTGCGCGCAGCGCCTCCCGGGCACTGCACGTGTTCAAGCCGGGTCGGCTGATCGTCTCCCCGGGCGATCGCGACGACATCCTGCTGGCCTCCGCACTCTCCACCATGAACGGCGTGCCGCTGGCAGGCGTGCTCCTCACCCACGGCGAGCGGCCCAGCGAGTCGATGGTGGATATCTGCCGTCCCGCGCTGCGCAGTGGCCTGCCGGTGCTGGCGGTGGACTCGGACAGCTTCGACACCGCCAAGCGCCTCGACCGCATGGCCAACGACATCCCCATCGACGATGCCGAGCGCGCCGAGCAGGTGACCCGCTTCGTCGCCGGCCACCTCGACCTGCCGTGGCTCAAGGAGACCCTGAGTCGGGGCTATCCGCGCCGGCTCTCCCCCGCCGCCTTCCGCCACCAGCTGGTGCAGCTGGCACAGCGTGCCGACCGGCGCATCGTGCTACCGGAAGGCAACGAGCCACGCACCGTGGAGGCCGCGGTGATCTGCCAGCAGCGCGGCATCGCCCGCTGCGTGCTGCTCGGCAGGCGGGAGGAGATCGAGGAGGTGGCCCGCCAGCGCGGCATCGAGCTGCCCGAGGGGCTCGAGATCATCGACCCCCGCGCCATCCGCCAGCGCTACGTGGCGCCCATGGTGGCGCGCCGCGCCGGCAAGGTGAACGAACTCACCGCCGAGGATCAACTGCAGGACAACGTGGTGCTCGGCACCATGATGCTCGCCGAGGACGAGGTCGACGGTCTGGTCTCCGGGGCGGTGCACACCACGGCCAACACCGTGCGTCCCGCCTTCCAGCTGATCAAGACCTCGCCGGACTACCGCCAGGTGTCGTCGATCTTCTTCATGCTGCTGCCCGAACAGGTGGTGGTCTATGGCGATTGCGCGGTGAACCCCGACCCCGACGCCGAGACCCTGGCCGAGATCGCCATCCAGAGCGCCCGCTCGGCGGCGGCCTTCGGTATCGAGCCGCGGGTGGCGATGATCAGCTACTCCACTGGCGAGTCTGGCTCCGGCGCCGACGTGGAGAAGGTGCGCCAGGCCACCCGGCTGGCCCGGGAGCGCGCGCCCCAACTGTGCATCGACGGGCCGCTGCAGTACGACGCCGCGGCCATCGAAAGCGTGGGCCGCCAGAAGGCACCGGATTCCCCGGTGGCCGGCCGCGCCACGGTGTTCGTCTTCCCCGACCTCAACACCGGCAACACCACCTACAAGGCGGTGCAGCGCAGCGCCCATGTGGTCAGCGTCGGCCCCATGCTGCAGGGCCTCAACAAGCCGGTGAACGACCTCTCCCGGGGCGCCCTGGTGGATGACATCGTCTACACCATTGCGCTGACCGCCATCCAGGCGGCCCAGGCAGACTGAGCCATCCAGGCAGCAGCCGCGGTGACTGGCCGCGGCTGGCCAATCGGAATATGCTTGAGGTACCCGTTGCCTTCGTCCTGGAAGGCCAGAACCAAGATGGAGAAAGAGATGCCCGGCTTGCTTACCGATGTCGACCCCGATGGCCTGCTGGAATACTCGGTGGTCTATACCGACCGCTCGCTGAACCACATGTCGGCGCGCTTCCAGGAGGTGATGCGCGAGGTCTCCTCGCACCTCAAGGAAGTCTACAACGCCCATAGTGCGGTCATCGTCCCCGGCAGCGGCACCTTCGGCATGGAGGCCGTCGCCCGCCAGTTCACCAAGGGCCGCCGCGCCCTGATACTGCGCAACGGCTGGTTCAGCTACCGCTGGAGCCAGATCCTCGAGATGGGCCACATCCCGGCAGACATCAACGTACGCAAGGCGCGTCGCCTCGACGAGGATGACACTACCTCGCCGTTTGCCCCCGCGCCGCTGCAGGACGTGATCGACACCATTCGCGACACCCAGCCCGACATCGTCTTCGCCCCCCACGTGGAAACCTCCTCGGGCATGATGCTGCCCGACGACTACATCCGTCAGGTGGCCGACGCCATCCACGAGGAGGGCGGCCTGTTCGTGCTCGACTGCATCGCCTCCGGCACCATGTGGGTGGACATGCAGGACCTCGGCGTCGATGTGGTGATCAGCGCGCCGCAGAAGGGCTGGAGCGCGTCGCCCTGCTGCGCCATGGTGATGCTCTCCCGCCTGGCCCGCGAGACCATCGAGGAGACCACCAGCACCAGCTTCGCCTGTGACCTGAAGAAGTGGCTCTCGATCATGGAAGCCTACGAGAATGGCGGCCATGCCTATCACGCCACCCTGCCCACCGATGGCCTGGTGACGCTGCGCGACGTCATGCTCGAGATCGAGCAGTACGGCCTCGACAAGGTCCGTGACGAGCAGCAGGCGCTGGGCAGTGGCGTGCGTGAACTGCTCGCCGACTTCGGCTACAAGAGCGTGGCCGCCCCCGGCTACGAATCCCCCGGCGTGGTGGTCTGCTATACCGACGACCCCGGCATCGTCGGCCGCTTCGCCGAGGCGGGGCTGCAGGTCGCCGGCGGCGTACCGCTGATGTGCGACGAAGGGGAAGGTTTCCAGACCTTCCGCATCGGGCTGTTCGGCCTCGAGAAGCTGCACCATCACCAGCGCACCATCGACACCCTGCGCCAGGCACTGGAGAAAGTCTCGGAGCCGGTCTCGACTCCGCCCGACGAGGCGTGAGGGGATCCGCAGGCGATCACGACATGCAGGATACGAAGAGGGCGGCCCCTGGGCCGCCCTCTTCACGTTGTCACGCTTCGCTTGCTGTCACTCGTTGATGCGACGATCAAGCTGCCCCGAAACCACGCGGTACGTAGCCCAGGTTGTTCTTGACCTCCTTGACACCCCCCGTGTTCTCGGCCGCGACCTGCACCGCCATGCGCTCCTTGTCGCTCTCCACCAGCCCCCAGAGCTCCACCTTGCCCTGGCTGACGATGACGTTGATACGATCGACCATCACGCCGGTGTTGTCGTCGATCTCCTTGAGGATCGCCTCGCGGATCTCGCGATCATCGGCACTGGCCGTGGTCTCGGGACCAGCCACGGCGAAGCCCTGAAGCAGGTTGGCGCGGCTGACGATGCCCACCAGCTTGCCATCCTTCACCACCGGCACACGCTTGATGTGGTGCTTCTCCAGCAGGCGCGAGATCTTCGCCAACGGCACCGTCTCGTCGATGGTGAGAGGGTCGGGGGTCATGATCTCGTGGGCACGGCGCCCGTGTGACTTGACGTACTCGCCGGGATCGTTGACGGCGAACAGCCGCAGCCACCAGGACTTGTTGCGCTTGTCGTCCTCGACGCGGCGGATCAGGTCGCCCTCGCTGACGATGCCCAGCACCTTGTCGGCCTCGTCCACCACCGGCACGGCACTGATGCCATGTTCGAGCAGCAGGCTGGCGATCTCGCGCACTTCACTGTCTCGGCCTACGGTGATGACATTACGGGTCATGATATCGGCGGCTTGCATCGATGTTCTCCAGCGGGTTCAGGGGCTTGTACAAGCAACATAGCAATGCCCTGAACGCTTCGCCTTGATCCAGGCCAAAAACTGTCAACGCAGGATCGGGGGCTCCGGTCGAAGCCTGCCGGCCAGACTGGTATATTTGCCCGCTTCGCTTGGCACCGTCTGCTGCAACAATCCACGACAATCGGGCAGGACTCCCATGACACTCCTCATGAGCCTCGTCGGGATGGTGACGCTGATAATCATCGCCCTGATCTTCTCCTACGACCGCCGGTCGATCCGCCTGCGCACGGTAGGCGGCGCCTTCGCCATCCAGGTCGGCATCGGCGCCTTCGTGCTCTACGTGCCCTTCGGCCAGACCGTGCTCAAGGCCATCTCCGACGCCGTCAGCCAGGTGGTGCTCTATGCCAACGACGGCATCGGCTTCGTCTTCGGCGGACTGGCCGAGGTCGACAATATCGGCTTCGTCTTCGCCATCAAGGTGCTGCCGGTGATCATCTTCTTCTCCTCGCTGATTGCCGTGCTCTACCACCTGGGGATCATGCAGTGGGTGATCCGCATCCTGGGGGGCGCCCTGCAGAAGGCGCTGGGCACCTCGCGTACCGAGTCACTCTCCGCCACCGCCAATATCTTCGTCGGCCAGACCGAGGCGCCACTGGTGGTGCGCCCCTTCATCGCCCGCATGACTCCCTCGCAGCTGTTCGCGGTGATGTGCGGGGGGCTGGCTTCGGTGGCCGGTTCGGTGCTCGCCGGCTACGCCGCCATGGGTGTGCCCATGGAGTACCTGGTGGCCGCCTCCTTCATGGCCGCCCCGGGCGGGCTGCTGTTCGCCAAGCTGATCATGCCCGAGACCCGCGAACCCGAGGACAGCGTCTCGAAGATCGAGGAGGAGCACGAGGAGGACGTCGACAAGCCCAGCAACGTGATCGACGCCGCCGCAGCCGGGGCCTCCTCAGGGTTGATGCTGGCCGCCAACATCGGCGCCATGATGCTCGCCTTCATCGGCCTGATCGCCCTGATCAACGGCATGCTGGGGGGCATCGGCGGCTGGGTCGGCCTCGAGCAGCTCAGCCTGGAGTGGATCCTCGGCTGGCTGTTCGCGCCGCTCGCCTTCCTGCTCGGCATCCCCTGGGAAGAGGCCACCCTGGCCGGCTCCTTCATCGGCCAGAAGATCGTGGTCAATGAGTTCGTGGCATTCATCAACCTCGGCCCCTACCTGAGCGGCGAGGAAGTGGTGGCTGCCACCGGCCAGGTGATGACTCCTCACACCATGGCGATCCTGTCGTTTGCCTTGTGCGGCTTCGCCAATCTCTCGTCCATCGCCGTCCTGCTCGGCGGCCTGGGCAGCATCGCCCCCAGCCGCCGCCACGAGATCGCCCGCTACGGCCTCAAGGCGGTACTGGCCGGCACCCTCTCAAACCTGATGTCGGCCTCCATCGCTGGCTTCTTCATGGCGTTGGCGGCGGCCGGCTGATACCGGCGTCCGCCCCGCCTTCGCGCCCCGCCCCCGTGGCGCCACCAGACACCCTGACACCCCGCGACCAATGGATGCTTCCATGACCGATGACCTCCAGCGCACCGCCCGCCAGGCGCTGCCCCTGATGGACCTCACCAGCCTCAACGACGACGACACCGACCGCGGCATCGAATCGCTGTGCCGTCGTGCTCGCACCCCCGCCGGTACCCCCGCCGCAGTGTGTGTCTACCCGGCCTTCGTCACCACCGCCCAACGCACCCTCAAGGCGCTGGATCTCGCCGGCAAGGTGCGGGTGGCCACGGTGACCAACTTCCCCCATGGCGGTGACGACATCATGGCCGTCGCCCGCGAGAGCCGCGAGGCGGTGGCCGCCGGCGCCGACGAGGTGGACGTGGTCTTCCCCTGGCGCACCCTGTTGGCCGGCGACGAGGAGACCGGTCGCGAACTGGTCGCCTGCTGCCACCAGGCCTGCGGCGATGCCACCCTCAAGGTGATCCTCGAGACCGGCGAGCTCAAGGACCCGGCGCTGATCCGCCGCGCCGCCGAGCTCGCCATCGAGGGCGGCGCTGACTTCCTCAAGACCTCCACCGGCAAGGTGGCCGTCAATGCCACCCTGGAGGCTACCGAGATCCTGCTCGAGGCGATCAAGGCCAGCGGCCGCGACGTCGGCATCAAGGTCGCCGGTGGCGTGCGCACCACCGAGGATGCCCAGGCCTACCTGGCACTGGCCGAGCGGGTGATGGGCGCCAGCTGGATCACCCCCGGGCACTTCCGCTTCGGTGCTTCCGACTTGTTCGATGACCTGCTGGTCGCCCTGGGCATGGCAGTGGCACCGGCCGGAGGCAAGGCGTGAGCGCAGCCGATGCGACCCTGATCGAGACCCTGATGGCGGTGCGCGGCAACGCCTACGCCCCCTACTCCCGCCACCCGGTGGGCGCGGTGGTCATCGGCGAGAGCGGTACCCGCTATGCCGGCGCCAATGTCGAGGTGGCCCACTACAAGGGCATCTGCGCCGAGGCCTCGGCCATTTCCGCCATGGTCAGTGCCGGCGAGCGACGCCTGGGCGAGGTGTGGGTGATCGGGCCCGGTGCGCACCTCTGCACTCCCTGCGGCGATTGCCGCCAGCGCATCCGCGAGTTCGCCGACGAGCACACCCGCATCCGCGTGGTGAATGCCGACGGCGAGTTGCTGAAGGAGTACAGCATGGCCGAGTTGCTCCCCGACGCCTTCGGGCCGGAGAACCTCGGCCAAGCCCTGTAAGCGGCTGCCCCTTCCGGAGGCTCACCCGCCCGGCTCGTCCTCATGGCCTGGACCCTCGGCGTGGACCCGCTCCACGTCGACGATCCGCGAGCGGCTCATCACCACCTTCCAGCGCTGCAGGGTGGGTGGGCCATCGCCCTGGGTCTCGCGGATCACCAGATTGAGGAGGTGGCGCTTCTCCACCTCCTCGCGCACCACCTGATCGCCCTCCTCCAGCCGGTAGACCCGGCGGCTGCCCTTGTCCATCAGTCGAGCGATCGGCGACAGGTCCAGGGCCAGTATCTCGCGGGTGTGGTCATAGCCGCTGAGGAAGCGCGTCGGCGACATCCGCGAACGTGAGCGGTAGTGCAGCACGATCTCCTCACGCTGGGCCACGCTGCGCTTGCGCACGCGCTTGATCTCCTCGTCGAGCCTGGGGTAGCGCTTGTAGTCGAACCACTCCAGCTGGCGGCCCACTACCTGATTGCGGGTCGGGTCCAGATACTGGCGGCGCCACTTGGGTCGGCCACGGCGCAGGAGTCGCCACAGGGTGTTGCGCAGGTCGTCCTTGAAGACCTCGCGCAGCGCATAGATGCCGGCCATGGCCAGCACGAACAGCGCGGTGATATCGGCCAGGGTGTCGCGCACTCGAAGCAGACCCAGCGAGACGAACACCATCACCACCGCGGTGGCCAGCGCCTTCACTGCCTTCTGCTCGGCGTTACCCAGCTCCTGGGTCTTCTGCTTGAGGGTCACCGGGTATTCGATCAGCCTACGCAGCAGGCGCATCTTGTTGGACATCCGCGTGGGGTCACGCGTCACCCGCTCGGAGTTGTACTCGCGCTCGCGGCGGTAGTCGTCCTCGGCGCGGCAGATCGCCACCAGGCGGGCGCGCACCGGCCGGAAACGCGCCCCCCGCGGCAGGCCGGCGAGCAGTGCCAGCAGACGCTGCTCCGTGAACCAGGAGAGGTAGTTGTCGATGGTGGCGAAATAGCGGTGCAGGCTCTCCTCGCTGGGCTCATGACGGCGCAGGCGGCGCAGGATGCTCACCGCCAGGTCGACATGCTCGGCCAGGCGCTGCTCGAGGCTGGGGGGCTGCTCGCCCTCCTCTTCCTTCACCGGCTGGCGGCGCCCCTCCGACGACCGCCCGTTGGTGGCTGTGTCTGCCTTTTCTCCCTTTTCTGCCTTCTCGGCTTTCTCTGCCTTCAGCGCACGACGGGCATCATCGATCAACGGCCCGGCGGCGCTCTCCATGGCCACCACGTACTGATAGGCGTAGAGGCTCAGGCTGAGACGGTAGTGCTCGGCATCCAGCCTCCCACGCTCGGCCAGGCGGCTGAGCACCAGCGGTAGCCGGTAGCGATCGCTGAAGTAGGTGCGCTTGACCTGGATCGCCGCGTGGTAGAAGTCCTCTTCGGCGATCACCTGGCCGGTCAGCCCCAGCTCGCCGGGCACGAACAGGTAGATATCGAGCCGGTGCGAGGTCTCCTCCTGCAGCACGCGGGAGACCTTGAGGTGCAGGCTGTCCTGGCGTTCGACGTGGATCACGCATGGGCCTCGCTGCCGGGTTCACGATACCTGCGCATCTACTGCCCCGGGTCCGGCGAGCCGCCGCTGCTGCTGGTCTGGTGATGCGGGTCGGCAACCCCGGCACGCCCCGGGGCGCGACCGGCGGCATCGCGCTCGCTGGCCCGCTCGTCACCATGCTCGCTGGAGCCATCCAGGCGGCCACCGCCACGCCCCTCCATGCTGACGCTGAGCCGCGGCACGCCGAGGTCGACGCCCTGGGCCTCCATGCGCTGCTTGAGCAGCAGGTTGAAGGCCCGCGCCACGTCCCACTGCATCTCCGGTGCGGTGCGGAAGCGCATGCGCAGGATCGGGCAACCATCCTCGAAGGCATGGATCCCCTGCATCTCCAGCGGTGACCAGATGTAGTGGCGCATCATGGGGTCCTGGCGCAGCGCCTGGGCGGTCTCCTGCATCAGGGTGATGGCATCGTCGATCTTCATTTCGTAGGGAATGCGGATCTTCATCAGCGCGATGCCGAACTGCCGCGACATGTTGTGGATCGAGTCGATGCGGCTGAAGGTGATGATATGCACGATCCCGTCGAGGTCGCGCAGGCGCACGGTGCGCAGGGTCAGCCCCTCCACCGTGCCCATGTGACCGTTGATCTCGACGAAGTCGTCCACCGCCAGGGAGTCCTCGATCAGGATGAAGATGCCGGTGATCAGGTCCTGCACCAGGGTCTGGGCGCCGAAACCGAGTGCCAGGCCGATGACACCGGCACCGGCCAGCAGCGGGGTGACGTTCACCCCCAGGTTGGCCAGCCCGACGATGCCGGCGATGATCACGATAGCGGTGAAGATGACGTTGCGGATCATCGGCGTGATGGTCTGGGCACGGGCCTGGTTGACCCGCCGCCCGCGGGAGCGGGCCGAGCTGGTCAACGCCCGCTGGATGGCGGTGTCGGCGAAGATCCACGCCAGCCAGGCCAGCAGCAGGGTCAGGGCAATGGCCAGCAGTGCCTGGCCGATACGCGCACTGGCCACGCCCTGGCTGCCGATGCCCAGCAGAGACCCGCTCCACACCTGCAACGACAGCTCGGCGAAGGCCAGCCAGGTGGCGACGTGGGCCAGTACATAGCCGAAACGCTCGAGGCGAACGCGGTACTGGCTGACGCGCCGCCGGCGCTGCCGACGCTTGCGGCGTTCACCATGGCGACGCACCAGGCCGGTGACCACCAGGGCCAGGATCAGCAGGGCCGCGGAGATGATCGAGCGCGCCAGGGCGGTGCCCACATCACCACCGGTGACGAAGATCGCCACCAGCGAGCCCCCCACCAGCAGCAGCGCCGGCACGTGCCACAGGCTGCCCAGTACCTGGACGATGCTGGCACTGGCGCCGGTCTCGCGGCGCTCGCGCCAGGGGCGGTTGCGGATGATGTGCTCGATGGGGCGCTTGAAGCTGAGGATGAAGCGCACACTGAGCAGCGCCGCCAGCATGTTGGCCAGCACCGAGAGCAGCCCGGCGAGTTCGGCGCCGAGCAGACCGGTGAGACGCCCGGAATTGAAGGCATCGCCCAGCGCCACCAGGGCGCCGATCACGAACAGGGGTCGCAGGCCGTAGTGCTGCACCAGTTGCACCGCCACGAAGCGGTGGCCGCGGGTAAACTCCGAGACGAAGGTCTCCACCACCACCGACAGGGTGCGACCACACAGCGCGATATAGGCCACCACCAGCGCCAGCACGCGGCCGCTGCTGGGCGGCACCAGCTGGGCGATCCCCAGGACCAGCGCGAAGGCCAGTGCCCAGGGCAGCATGCGGCGCAGGAAGTGCACGGTAAGCAGCCAGGCCCGCGGCTCGCGGGGCAGGTCCAGGGGCCAACCGCGCCGCCTCGCCAGCAGGCGGCCCAGGGCGATCAGGATCACCAGCAGACCGCCCCAGATCACCAGCAGCACCGCCGCCTCCACCGCGAAGCGGATCAGGTCGGCATTGCCGGTCTCGGCCACCAGGGCACTCAGATCACGCCAGCCCTGCTGCAGCTGGGCCTGCCAGCGCGCCAGCGGCGAATCCTGCCCCTCGGCCTGCTGGCCCAGGTCACTGATGGTCTCTGCCAGGGCGCCAAGCAGCCCCTCGCGCGGGGTGATGCCGCTCTCCTCGGTGGCCTCGCCGTGCACTTTCTGCAGGTCCTGCAGGCTCTCCAGCAGCTGGCCGCGCCGCTCGGAGTCCTCGAGAGTCGCGATGATTCGCTCCAGTGACTCCTGGAAGGCCTGGGGGTCATGCTGCTGTTGATCTTCCGCGGAGGTCACCAGGCCCGGCAGATTGACCGCCTGGGCCTGAACCGCCGCCGCGGGCAGCAGCCAGACGGCCAGCCCCAGCAGCAGTCCGTAGAAAAGCATCCAGGCAGTGGTACAGGAACCGAGGCGGCGGTGGGGCAACATCACATCTCCCTGTTGTTGACGGATCGAGGCGTTGGCAGATTCAGGCAATGGGAATCGAGGCGTCGTGAGGAAAGGCCGATATGATACGCTCTCAGACGCTCCCATGTGACGCACAGGATGCCGCCATGACGCCGCTACCGCCACCCGAACCGCATACCCCCGACGGCGAGACCCGCCGCGTAGGGGTCGAGATCGAGTTTGCCGGCCTTCCTCCCCAGGATACCGCTGCGATGGTGTGCGAGCTGTTCGGCGGCGAGGTGAATGTGATCAGCCCTCATCGCCTCAAGGTGGAAGAGACTCGCTGGGGCACCTTCACCATCGAGCTCGATACCCAGTATGCCCATCCCGATACGGAAGTGCTGGAGGCAATGCCCAGCGGCGACAGCGAGCGGGAGCGCCATCGCCACCAGATGCGCATCGACTTCCATAACCGCACCCGCGAGCTGATCGGCGATGTGGTCACGGGGCTCGTGCCCACCGAGATCGTCTGTCCGCCGATCCCCTGGGACGAGCTCGGCGAGCTGGATAGGCTGTTCGAGGCCCTGCGCGAGCATGGCGCCAAAGGGACGGATGCCAGCCTGCTCTACGGCTTCGGGCTGCACCTCAACCCCGAGGTACCCAGCCTCGAGGTGGAGAGCCTGCTCGATCATCTGCGTTCCTATCTGCTTACCGCCGAGTGGCTGCGCGAGCAGATCGACGTGGACATCACCCGCGAGGTGCTGCCCCATGCCAATCCCTTCCCCAAGGCCTACGCCCTCAAGGTGCTGGCCGCCGACTACTCGCCGGACCTCGACACCCTGATCGGCGACTACCTGGCCGACAACCCGACCCGCAACCGCGAGCTCGACATGACCCCGCTGTTCGCCCATCTGCGACCGGATTACCCCCACGAGCTGTTCCGCAACAAGCTGGTCAAGGCCCGTCCCACCTTCCACTACCGGCTACCCGACGCGCGCCTCGCGCAGCCGGGCTGGGGCTCGGCGGTGGAGTGGAATCGCTGGCTGGAGGTGGAGAAGCTGGCCGCCGACACGGATACGCTCCGCCAGCGTGCCGCCGGCTATGTCGCCAAGCACACCCGTTCGCCGCTCACCCGCCTTTGGTTGCGTCTGCGCGGCTGGGTGAAGGCCACATGAGCGAGCGCCCGCTGATCGGCATCACCACCTCGGATCGCAAGAGCCATATCGCCTGGCTGTTCGACTGGTTTGCCGTATGGCGCCACGGTGGCCGGCCACGGCGGCTGTCGCCCTCACGCCCCTGGCCGGAGCGCCTCGATGGCCTGATCATCGGCGGCGGCGACGACATCCAGGCGCACCTATACGATGCCGAGGTGCAGATCGACGTGCGCGTCGACCCCCAGCGCGACGAGCTGGAGCTGGAGCTGCTCGAGACCTTCATCCCCCAGGGCATCCCGGTGCTCGGCATCTGTCGTGGTGCCCAGCTGATCAACGTCTACCTCGGCGGCACCCTGGACCCGGATATCTACACCAGCCATGAGGGACTCAAGCGGCGGCGCACGGTACTGCCGCGCAAGACCGTGGATATCGTCGGTGACAGCCAGTTGCATCGCATCCTGCGGGTCAGCTGGTGTCGCATCAACAGCCTCCACCACCAGGCCGTCAGACAGGCCGGACGCGGCATCCAGATCGTCGCCCGCGACCGCGACGGCCTGGTACAGGGCATCGAGTCCCGCGACCACGACTTCCTGATCGGCGTGCAGTGGCACCCCGAGTGGCTGGTCTTCAACCGCCCGCAGCAGCGCCTGATTCGCGCCCTGGTCAGTGCCGCACGGGCCTCCTGGCGCCCGACGTGACTCTGCCTGCCCTGCCCCAGAAAACATCGGGGCCACCCGCAGGTGGCCCCGATGCATCATGCGCTGGGCTGGATCAGCGGCTCTGACTTCACCCCTCCAGCGTCGCCTCCAGGGTGATCTCGGCCTTGAGCAGCTTGGAGATCGGGCAGTTCTCCTTGGCGCCATTCGCCGCCTCCTCGAAGGCCGCCTGATCGGCGCCCGGCACCCGACCGACGGTGGTCAGGTGCACCGCGGTGACGGACAGGGAGTCCGGATCCAGGGTCACCTTGGCCTTGGTATCCAGGCTGTCGGCGGTGTAGCCCGCCTCACCGAGCACCAGCGACAGGGCCATGGTGAAGCAGCCGGCATGGGCCGCGCCGATCATCTCCTCCGGATTGGTGCCCTCGGCACCCTCGAAGCGCCGGCGAAAGTCATACGGCGTATCCTTCAACACCCCGCTGCGCGTAGAGAGCGTACCGCCTCCTTCCTTCAGGCTGCCCTTCCACTGTGCGCTGGCAAAGTTCTCGATCGACATATCGGCTCCTTGTGTTGTGCGATGGGATATCTCACCTACACACCATAGATCATGGGGCTCGAATTCCCATGACTCAAGGGCTGATTGCAACGCCGACGACCAGCACCCAGAATGCATGGAAGAATTTTCCAAGAATATAAAAGGAACCACGCCATGCTGTCCTCCACCGGCGTCACCCTGCCCGCTACCGCCCATGAACCTGCCATCGAGCTGCCGGCCATCGGCCAGGGCACCTGGTACATGGGTGAGGGGCTTGCCCCGCGCAGCGACGAGATACGCGCCCTGCAGCACGGCCTGGCCATGGGCCTGACCCTGATCGATACCGCCGAGATGTATGCCGATGGCGGCGCCGAGGAGGTGGTGGGTGAGGCACTGGCCGGGCGACGCGACGAGGCCTTCCTGGTCTCCAAGGTCTACCCCTGGAACGCGGGCCGGGATTCGGCCATCGCCGCCTGCGAGGCGAGCCTGAAGCGCCTGCGCACCGACCACCTCGATCTCTACCTGCTGCACTGGCCGGGCAGCATCCCGCTGGATGAGACCCTGGAGGCCTTCGAGCGCCTGCGCGAGGCCGGCAAGATCCGCCGCTTCGGGGTTTCCAACTTCGACATCGACGAGATGCGCGCGCTGCACGCCCTGCCCGGCGGCGAGGCCTGCGCGGTGAACCAGGTGCTCTACCACCTGGGCTCCCGAGGCATCGAGCACTCACTGCTGCCGTGGCAACGCGAACATGGCATGCCGACCATGGCCTACTGCCCGCTGGCCCAGGCCGGCGGCCTGCGCGAGGACCTGCTCGGCCACCCCGAGGTGCTGGGCATCGCCGCACGCCACGGCATCACCCCGGCCCAGGTGCTGCTGGCCTGGGCGATCCGCCCTCACGATGGCCGCCGGGACGTCATCGCCATCCCCAAGGCGGCTCGGGTCGACCATGTGGAGCAGAATGCCGCCGCCCTGCACGTCAGGCTCGATGACGACGCCCTGGCCCGGCTGGACGCCGCCCTTCCGGCCCCGGACCGCAAGGTGCCACTGGATATCGTCTAGCCCGACCAAGCGCTCAGGAGGTGCCGCGCAACCGGGCCAGCGCCTGTGCCAGAGCCTCATGGCCCACCTCGCGCAGCGCCGCGATATTACGCTCGGGAATCGCCTCGGGGTCCGGGTAGTGCGAGAGCGCCTGCTCCAGCCCCGCCTCGCGCAGCAGATGCAGCATTGGGAAGGGCGAGCGGTTGGTGAAGTTGGCGGGATCCTCCGGCTCGGCATCCGCGAAGCGATACTCCGGATGGAAGCTCGCCAGCTGGTAGGTGCCTTCATATCCCTGGTCGGCCAGCAGCGCCTCGGCCACCTCCAGGAAGTCCAGGTAGTCGTCGAAAGCCTCGAGGCCCGGGGTAAGCACCAGCAGGGTGGTCTCGATTGCGGGTGTCTCGTCGAGGCGTTCGCACTCGGCCACCAGGGTCAGCAGGGCCTGCTCCCAGTCACCGGCGTCCAGGATGACGTAGCGGATCGTGTCGCGGGCCACCTCGCGGCCGGCGAAGGGGCAGACGTTGCGGGCGACCACGAAGGTCTCCACCCACTGGCGGGTAGCGGCGAGGGGATCAACGGCTTGGGTCATGGTCGGCTCGGCAGGAGGGTGGGCCGGCAGTATAGCGCAGTGGCGGCTCCCCTCCCCTGCCCCGCCGACCGTCGACTAACGCACACCCCCGCGCCGAGAGGCCAGACGATCCGCCAGCCGCGTGGGCTCCGGCAGCTTGGTGCGCCCCAGGCACGCGACCACCCACGCCAGCGCCGTCGAAAGCGCGACCCGGTGACCGGTGGAGACGAAGAGCGGTTTCACCCCGACCCGCGAGCGCAGCACCGCGCCGATCACCTCGTCATCGGGGCCGTCGACCAGCGGCGTCCAGTCGCCCCGCGCCGGGCCCGGTTCGCCATGGCGCCCGCACAGCCGCGACTTGGCCACGCCGATGGTGGGCAGGTCGAGCCACAGCCCCAGGTGGCTGGCCACCCCGAGCCGGCGCGGGTGGGCGATGCCCTGGCCATCCACCATCACCAGCTCGGGGCGCACGCTCAACAGATCGAAGGCCGCCAGCGCCGCCGGCACCTCGCGAAATGACAGCAGTCCCGGGATATAGGGCATCCGCGTGGGCTCGCGCTGCACCACCTGCTCCACCACCTCGAACCGCCCGTCCTCGCCGGGCGGCCAGGCCAGCACTACCACCGCCGCCCGGGTGATATCCCCGCCGTCCTCGAAGCCGATATCCACCCCGGCGATATGACACACTTCCCCCAGGCGATCCTCACGCTCGACGCGGCCGGAGAGGCGCCGCTGCAGGGCGATGGCGTCGCGAGGCGCAAGATTCCATTCATGGAGGGGAGAGAGAGGCATGGTGGCTCCTGAACAGCCGCTATCGAGTGGCGTAGACTATCGCCTTCCGGATACCGGCAGGAAGGGAGACCACATGAAGCTGATCCACACCGCCGACTGGCACCTGGGCCAGAGCTTCCACGGCCAGGAGCGCCACGCCGAACACCGCGCCTTCCTGACCTGGCTGCTCGACACCCTGGTGGAACGCGAGGCAGACGCCCTGCTGGTGGCCGGCGACATCTTCGACGTGGTCAACCCTTCCCTGCGCGCCCAGGAACTGCTCTACGACTTCATCGTCTCCGCCCATGAGCGGCTGCCGCATCTGGATCTCGTGCTGATCGCCGGCAACCACGACAGCGGCAATCGCATCGAGCTGCCCGCCCCGCTGATGCGCCGCCTGCGTACCCACGCCCTGGGCCGAGTGAGCTGGCTGGACGACGGCCGCCTCGATGCCGAGCGCCTGCTGGTGCCGCTCACCGACGCGACAGGCGAGACCCGCGCCTGGTGCCTGGCACTGCCCTTCCTGCGCCCAGCCGAGGTCACCGGCGCAAGAGTGGCCAGCGACGACGACGCCTCAAGCGACGCCTCCCCCAAGGACGACGGCCCCAACGACTATGTAGCGGGCATCACCCGCGTGCATCGTCAGCTGATCGAGGCCGCTCGCGACCGGCGCCTGCCCGGCCAGGCGCTGGTGGCCATGAGCCATGCCCACCTGCATGGCGCCGCGGTCTCCGAGGCCAGCGAGCGCCCCATCGTGATCGGTGGCGAGGAGTCGATCTCCGCCGCTCTCTTTCCGGCCGAGATCGCCTACGTGGCCCTGGGCCACCTGCACCGCGCCCAGCAGGTCGGCGAGGCGCGCATCCGCTACAGCGGCAGCCCCCTGCCGCTGGACTTCAGCGAGGTCGCCTATCCCCACCAGGTGGTGGAGGTGACCCTGGATGGCGAAGCACTTCTCGAGGCCACGGCGATCCCCGTGCCGCGCCCGGTGGCCATGCATCGCATCGGCCCCGGCCCGCTCGAGGCGGTGCTGGCCGAGGTCGCGACGCTGGAAGATGACCCGGGACTGTCCAGGGAGCAATGGCCCTGGCTGGAGGTACGCGTGGAGCTGGACGCCCCGATTCCCGACCTGCGTGCCCGGGTGGATGCCGCGCTGGCGGGCAAGGCACTGCGCCTGCTGCGCCTGGAGCGTCGCCTGCCCCGCGTCGAAGGCAATAACGGCCCGGCGCGGGTCGACCTGGAGACCCTGGGCCCACGCAAGCTCTTCGAGCGCACCTGGGAGGGCCGCTGGGGCGAGCCACCGGACGCCGAGATCCTGGCCGACTTCGATCGCCTGCGCCAGGAGATACAGGACGCCGACCACGGGGAGGAGCCGGCATGAAGATCCTCGCCCTGCGCCTGGAGAACCTGGCCTCCCTGCCCGGTCCGCTGGAGCTCGACTTCACCGCGCCACCGCTGGCCGATGCCGGCCTGTTCGCCATCACCGGGCCCACCGGTGCCGGCAAGAGCACCCTGCTCGACGCCCTGTGCCTGGCACTCTACGGCAGCACCCCGCGGCTGCGGCAGGCACCGAGCCGCGACAGCCAGATCGATGACACCGCGGACTCCACCCTGACCACCGGCGATGCACGCACCCTGCTGCGCCGCGGCACCGCCGGGGGCCACGCCGAGGTGGATTTCCTGGGCCGCGACGGGCGTCGCTACCGCGCCCGCTGGGCGGTGCGCCGGGCCCGCCACAAGCCCGGCGGTCGGCTGCAGGCGGTGGAGCAGTCGCTGACCGACCTCGACGACGATCGCCTGCTGACCGCCCAGAAGCGCGAATTCGACCGCCTGCTACCGGAGCGCCTGGGGCTCACCTTCGAACAGTTCACCCGCGCCGTGCTGCTCGCCCAGAGCGAATTCGCCGCCTTCCTGCAGGCCGACGACAACGCTCGCAGCGACCTGCTCGAGCGCCTCACCGGCACCCGCGAATACTCCGAGATCTCCATGGCCGCCTACCGCCGCGCCAGCCAGGCGAAGAAGGCCGTGGAGGCCCTGGAGACACGGCTCGCCGACGACCTGCCCGCCGCGCCCGAGGTCCGCGCCGAACTGGAGCGCACCGCCGAGGCCAGCCGCAGGGCCCTCGACGAGCTGCAGAAGCAGGCGGAATCGCTCAAGGCCGAGCGGCGCTGGCACGACGACGATGACCGCCTGCACGAGGCCTGGCGTGACGGCCTTGCCCAGCGTCAGGCCGCCGAGGAGGAGTGGCAGGCACTCGCCGGGCAGCGCGCCGACCGCGACTGGCACCGGCTGATCGCCCCGCAGCGCCACGCCCTCGGCCGCCAGGCCGAGCTGCCCGACGAGATCGCCGCCCTGCAGGCGACCCACGCCGGCACCCTGAAGGCGCAGCAGGAGGCCGACACCGAGCAGCAGGCCGCCGGCCAGGCCCTCAAACAGGCAGAGCGGGCGCTTGAGGCGGCCGGCGAGGCCCGCCGACGGGCCGAACCCGAACTGCGCCAGGCCCGCGAACAGGCCCAGCGCCTGGCCACCCTGGAGCAGCGACTCGGCGAATTGGAGACATCTCTGGACCGGCAGCGGCGTCAGTCCGATGAACTGTCCGGTCAACACCGCCAGGCCCAGGCCGCACAGCAGGACCGCCAGCGCCAGCGCGACGACTGGCAGGCGGCGCTGCACAGGCTGCTGGGCGGCCACACCGATCTCGACAGCGCCCGCCAGGCCGCTCAGCAGGCTCATGACCAGGCTGCCCGGCGTCACCTCGCCCTGGAGGAGCTGGCCAGTCGCTGGCAGGAGTTCGGCCGTGCCACCCAGGCCCACACGCGGCTGACAGGCCAGCTCGACGAGCAGCGCTCACGCCGGGACAGGCTGCTGGCCGAGGGTCAGACCGCCCGTGAACGCCTCGACCGCAGCCAGGCCCATTTCGAGAGCGTCAGCGCACTGATCGAGCATAGCCGCGCCGTACGCAGCGAGAGCGTGGTGCGCCTGCGCGAGGCCCTGAAGCAGGATGAGCCCTGCCCGGTATGCGGTGGACTCGACCACCCCTGGCGGCAGCGGCCACCGGCCACACCCGAGGCGGCCCAGCTGGCCGCCCAGGAGCAGGAGGAAGCGCGCCAGCTCGACGAGGCCCGGAACGCCCGCGATATCGCCCAGAAGCGACGCGACGAACTGGTGGGTGACTATCGCGGCGTGGAGCGCTCTCTCAAGCAGCTGGCTGCCGATCTCGAAGCCGCCGAGCAGCGCCTGGACAGCGCCCGACAGGCGCTGGCGGGGCATCCGCTGCACGGGGAGCTCACCGCCGTCGACGAGGCGCAGCGCGACGCCTGGCTGCAGGCCCAGCGCGAGCAGAGCGAGGCGCAGCGCCACCGGCAGCGCCAGGCACTGCACGAGCTGAACCGGGCCGAGGCGGAGCTGGCCCCGCTGGAGAAGGCGCTCCAGGAAGGGCGTCTCGCGCTGACCCGCCTGGAGACCGAGAAGACCGGCGCCGACCGGCAGCTGGCCGAACTCGAGGGGCAGCTGCCACCCCTGCGCCAGCAGCGCGACGAGCTCGCCCGCGCCCTCGCCGAGCGACTCGGCGACCACGCCTCACCCGACGCCTGGCAGCAGCAGCTCGAGGCGCACCAGGAGAGCACCCGCCAGACACTCGACAACGCCCTGGCTCACCTCCACGACGTCCAGCGAGAGAGCCAGCGTCTCACCCAGCTGGCGGAGCATGAGGCCAGACAGCTGGAGCAGCGCCGCCAGGAGGAGCAGCACCTGACGCAGCAGCTCGACGAGTGGCGCCGCGCCCACCCGGGGCTGGATGATGACACTCTGGCGCGGCTGCTGAGCCAATCCGAGGACGAGGCCAGGGAGGCGGAACGGCGGATCGAGGCAAGCGACCAGCAACGCCAGCGTGCCACCGCCACCCTGGCCGAGCGGCGCGACGCCCTGCTGCGCCACCGCAGGGGCCAGGCGCTGACCGAGGGCGAGGATGATCAGGCGCTGCTGGATGAGGCGGTCGCCAGGACACTGCAGCAGCGCCGCACGGCCCTCGACGAGGCCTGGGCCGAACTGGGCCCCAGGCTGGAGGCGGCCCAGCGGGCCCGGGATGAATCGGCCTTCGCGTTGAGTGACGACCAGCGCAGGCTCGAGCGCCAGAAGGCCGCCCAGGACGAACTGGAGGCCGCCCGCTGCGAATACCGCCGCTGGGGACGCATCAGCGAGCTGATCGGGTCCGCCGACGGCAAGGTCTTCCGGCGTATCGCCCAGGCCTACAATCTGGAGCAGCTGCTCGAGCACGCCAATACCCACCTGGCCGGGCTCAGCCGCCGCTACCGACTGATCCGCGGCGGCAGCGACCTCGGCCTGCTGGTGGTGGATCAGGACATGGCCGACGAGCGCCGCTCGGTTCACTCCCTGTCCGGCGGCGAGACCTTCCTGGTCTCGCTGGCCCTCGCGCTGGGGCTCGCCTCCATGGCCTCGGGGGAGCTCACCATCGAGTCACTGTTCATCGACGAGGGCTTCGGCAGCCTCGACCCGCAGTCGCTGGCCCTGGCCATGGATGCCCTGGACGGCCTGCAGGCGCTGGGCCGCCGCGTCGGCGTGATCTCCCACGTCCAGGAGATGCACGAGCGCATCCCGGTGCAGATCCAGGTGGAACCGCAGGGTAACGGCACCAGCCGGGCAAGCATTGTCAGCGCCTGAGGGGGGCGCCGCCGTCGTCGTGAGCGCCCTGCCGGGACGCCCAGGCAAAGCCGAGCAGGCCGAAGATCGGTCCGGGGACCAGCAGCCAGGCGGCATTCAGCCCGACCCGCTCGAACAGCGCCGTGGTGGCGGCGATCGAGACGACGGTAATCGCAAAGCCGATGGAGTTCTGGATCGCCAGGGCGGCCCCCACCAGCTCGCGCGGGCAGGCCTTGGCCGCCAGCGCCGAGAACTGTGGCGAGTCGGCGATCACGGTGGCCCCCCACACCAGCAGCAGCAGGCCCAGCGCGGGAGCCGGCAACCCCTCCCAGAACAGCGCGAAGAGCAGGGCACAGAGGCCCGAACCGGCCAGGGCACCCAGGGCCACCCTGGCGCTGCCCAGACGGCGCGACAGCAGGCCGCCGACAAGGCAACCCAAAGCGCCCACGGCGATGATGCCGAACGCCATGCCGGAGACCCCGAGCACGCCATACTCAGCGGCCAGCACCGAGTGCGACACCAGCAGCGGCACCACCGTCCAGAAGGCGTAGAGCTCCCACATGTGGCCGAAGTAGCCCAGGGCGGCCGCGCGAAAGCGCGGCAGCTTGAAGGCATCCAGGACCGTGGCGCGACGCCCCGCCCCGCTGGCCGATGCCTGGCGCTGGCGGGCATCCGGCAGGTGCGGCCCATCCCCCAGCCACAGGATCAGCAGGGCTCCCAGCAGCGCCAGCCCCGAGGAGGCGAGGATGACGGCCTGCCAGGGGAGCTCGGCCCCCACCTCCCGCAGTCCATGAGGCAGCGCCGTGCCCAGCGTCAGCATGGCAACCAGCTGCGCCAGCGCCTGGCCGGTTCGCTCCGGCGCCCAGCTGACGATCAGCTTCATGCCCACCGGATAGATGCCCGCCAGTGACAGGCCCACCAGGAAGCGGAACAGCATGGCGCTTGCCAGCCCCTCCGAGAGCCAGACGAAGCCGGCGTTGAACAGCGCCCCGGCGATGGCACTGCACACGAAGATACGACTGGCACGATAGCGATCCGCCAGGCCGCCCAGCGCCATGATCAGGGTGCCGAGGATGAAACCGCTCTGCACCGCGCTGGTCAGCCAGCCGATATCGGCGGCGCTGGCCTGCCAGGCGCGCATCAGGTCATCCGTCGCACTGTTGGCGCTGAACCACAGCGAGGTGCCGAGCAGTTGGGCAAGGGCGATGGTGGCCACCGGCCATGCCGGGCTGCCGGTGCTCATCGCACCGTTCGTGGACGCCATGGCGCTCCTCCGGTTGTTCCCTGCGCCAAGCCGGGCGCCGGGGCGCTGGACGGCGTCGCCGTCACCAGGGCAGCGCCTCGCCGTTGCTGTGCCAGAAGCCGCCGCTGTTCTCCAGGGTCAGCTCCTCGATGCGCTGGGCAATGCCCGCGGCGGCCTCCTCGGCGCTGATCATGCCGCCGAAGTTGACCATGCGCTTCTTTACATACCCGGGGTGGATCTGGGCCACGGCGATGCCGCGCGGCTTGAGGTCCATGGCCAGCGACTTGCCGAAGGCATTGAGCGCCGCCTTGGAGGCGCGATAGCCATAGCGGCCGCCGGAGTCGTTGTCGGCGATGGAGCCCATGCGGCTGGTGATATTGGCGATCCTGGCGCCCTCGCCCAGGTTCCCCAGCAGCGCCTCGCTCACCCGCAGCGGCGCATAGGCGTTGATCTCCATCTGGCTGCAGATGGAGTCGAAGTCGATCTCGCCCAGTGATTCATCCCTGAGCATCCCGGCATTGTTGATCAGCAGGTCCAGGCGGCGACCCGCCAGCTCCCCCTTGAGGCGTTCGACATCCTCGGTGCGGGTCACGTCGATGCCCTCGATCAGCGTCTCGGCGACGTCGCGCAGCTCGGCGGCCTCCTCACCGCCACTGCGGCAGACGCCGATCACCGCCCAGCCGGCGGCGTGATAGTGGCGAGCCAGGGCCAGGCCGACGCCGCGGTTGGCGCCGGTGATCAGTACGGTGGCAGTCATGTGAACACTCCCACGCATCATGCGACGCATTGATGCGGGGCTTCAGGCTCTCGCCGCCAGAGTGTTGAGAGCGTGACCGGTGTTCTCGGTTTGCCAGGGGAGCTTCTGCCCGCTGACAACTGCCCGTCCTTGCGGCGGGTCAGCTTGTGTTTCCAAGCCCAATAGCGGGCACCGATGTTGTAGCTGGCGTTGAGGTCGGCGTTGTACTGCTTGCCGTTCGGAAAGGTAGCCAGTTCGTGCTGTGCCTTGTCCCGCTTGACGCGACCCGAGCCATCGAAAGCCCAGGAAGACGTGCCCCGGGAATAGACGTAGACAACCCGACCACCCGCCTCGGCCATTTTCTGCTCGATCAGCGTGGCCAGCCAGCGATGCAGCCACTGATGGAAGCGCTGGCGAAGTCCCGACCGCTTCTTGCCAGCTTTGGGGCGCCAGCCCTTCAGGTCTTCCAGCACGATCTCATCGGCGCCCTGTGCCAGTGCGAAGTCGACCAGTCGACGGGAGGTCTGCTGGGCGATGTCCTCGTTGATGTGCTGGGCCTTGCGATACCATGTCCGCCCGAACCCTTTCGAGAGCCTGGCGGTCTTGCGCGCCTTGCGGCGAATCAGCGTGGCGCGCTTGTCGCGACGGTCTATGTCCGCGGCGGGGTGGAAGAATCCACGCGCTGCGACAGTGCCGT